>NZ_JAWJTF010000044.1:0-66460 GCF_048836525.1 Nostoc sp. CALU 546 | reverse complement strand
TTGGGTGGACGTGTGTATGCACACGCGTGTAGTGCAAAGGGGAGGAAACGATTTCTTTTTCCCCCCTTGACAAGCTACGGTGTACACACAAGTCCTAAAAACCTAGCTTGATAAGACTTTCCTCGTTCCCAGTCTCCGACTGGGAATGCATTCATTGAGTCTCTGACTCAATGCCAGCCAGATCGGAGGCAGAGCCTCCACGAGGAGCATTCCCATGTAGAACATGGGAACGAGATAAAAACGAGGTAAACGAGATAAACAAGAGAAGAATGGAAAATCAAGCTTTTTTCGACTTGTGTGTACACCGTAGCCTTGACAGGGGGTAATTCGACTTGTATGTACACCGTAGCCTTTTTAAGGGGGGTTAGGGGGGATCTAAAAGTGCCTAAAGTCACAGCGTAAACACTTTTCAAACAGCCTCTTATATCCCGCCGCTATAGTTGATACTGCAATTTAGCAGCGAGAAATGTTACACCTTCTCATCTAAGATAGTTCCTTCTGTATTGGCTCCCTCCAAATTTGCTCCGTTCAAATTTGTCTGGTTCAAATCTGCTTGAGTGAGATTGGCCTGAGATAAATCGGCTACAGTTAAGTCTGCACCACTCAAATCTGCTCCATCTAGATTCGCCGCTATCAAGCTTGCTTCCTGCAAATCCGCCTCACTCAAGTTAGTGTCAATCAGTTTAGCAACCGTCAAATCAGCCTGACTCAAATTAGCTCCTTCCATTGCTGCTCCATCCAAGATAGCTCCATCCAAGATGGCTCCGCTCAAGTTGCTACTACTGAGGTCAGCATTACTCAAATCTGCTCCATTTAAGTCTGCCTCAATCAAACTGGCGTGGGCTAAATTAGCGTGACTCAGATTAGCTCCATCTAAAATTGCTCTATCTAAAATTATGCCACTGAGATTAGCTTCCCTTAAGTTTGCCTCGCTCAAGTTGACACCAGTAAAATCTCTGACACCTGCGGCATAGTTTTTCAGGAGTTGATCTGCATTCATATCTCTCGCTGTGCTAAGGAACGTTTGATTAAGGCTATTCAGACAGGCACTAAATCCACAGTACGCGCCACCGAGGATTGGTGTAGTGATATCAAGCCAGAGTGAATGTCGAATACCTAATACCTAGGTTAGCCATCTTCAACTACTCGCGCTACTACCTAGAGTTGTGAGTTTTTTTCATACTTGGGAGGGATGTTGAGAGATTTAAAAACTTGAGCATTAGTGCAAAATTAGTACAAAGCGATCGCTATACTCAATTGTGGTGTTTGTCCGGCAGAGATTATGGTAAAACCAATTCGTATTCTTTTGCAGACTACGATTTCTACGACTGAAGATGACTGGAGCATTTTTCGTTTTTCGATGTTACAAGATTACTTAGCATCGATTAAAGACGAAGCTGGCAACTCCTTATTTGAAGTTACGGGGCGTGATTACGAATCAAATGGAGTGGATGGTGACCCAGTTTTAAGTAGTCTATTAAAAAAGAGCCACGCGCCTTAGAGGATATTAAAACCTATGTGCGTAACGTCGCTTTTTGGCTAGCAAATTGATTAATTAGTCATTGGTCATTGGTTATTGGGTCAACCGTAAGTCCACCGCGATACGTAGTATTTTCATCAGTATCGCGGCGGATAGTTCACGTTTCTCCGCCAACCACTACATCTCGAATTCGGAGACTAGGGCCACCACAGCCCACTGATAAACCGTTTTGCCCTCCCTTGCCACAACCGCCGGATTCATCCCAGTAAAAATCATCACCAAGTGCCTCAATATCCGCTAATGTTTGGAATACATTTCCTGAAAGCGTCACATCCCGCACAGGTTCAGCAATTTTGCCGTTCCTAATCATCCACGCTTCCCCAGCGCTGAAGGTGAACATTTCTCCATTTGTCATCCCACCCAACCAATTACGGGCATACACTCCTTCTTTGATATCGGTGAATAAGTCTTTGACTGGGGTTTTACCCCGTTCAATCCAGGTATTTGTCATCCGCACAATGGGAGTAAAGTGATAGTTGAGACAACGTGCGTTCCCCGTGGGTGCTTCCTCCAATTTGCCAGCGGTTTCACGAGAATGTAAACGTCCAACTAAAACTCCATCTTTAATTAGTTGAGTTGTAGTAGCAGGTGTACCTTCATCGTCATAAAAATAGCTGCCGCGATGTCCCTCTGGGGCCGCACCATCAAAAATTTGGAGTTCGTCAGGGCCAAACCGCCGTCCAATGGTCATAACTTCCAGAAGATCGGGGTTTTCGTAAGCCATATCGGCCTCAGAAAGATGTCCGAAGGCTTCGTGGACAAATAAACCCGTGAGAATCGGGTCAATGACTACGGTGTAAGTATTGCCTTTCACCGATGGTAGAGATAAAGCGGCGATCGCTCTTTGAGCCGCACCTTTTACCTGTTCATCCAAATCAGTTAAATCTTCGTAAGCTTTGCGAGAGCCAGTAGTTTCCCGTCCAGTTTGTACGGTTTCGCCATTTCTGGCGGTGGCAGCAAAGCGCATTTCCATATCCACCCAAGATTGCTCGATCAAAGTGCCTTCTGAGGTCGCTATGATCACTTTTTGGGCGCTGTCACCGTAACGCACCGAGGTAGTGGTAATCCGGTGATCAACGCTTTTGAGCAATTGGGCATAGCGATCGCACAATTGTTTTTTCTTCGAGAGGGGGATTTTGCGGGGATCAGTGCCTTTTAGGGGGAGAACGCATACTGCTTGCACCGGGTCAATGGGTGCAAGTAAAGTTTCTTCATCACCAACCATCCGCGCAGCTGCGATCGCTTCTTCAATACGATCCTTAATTGTCGCCAGTTGGTTAAAGCAGCTCAAACCCCATCCACCTTTATAACAAGCGCGAATATGTCCACCAATGGAGATGCCTTCACTGAGAGTTTCTACCTTGTCGCCACGCAACAAGATATCAGTCCCTTCTGCTTCTTCAAGGCGAATCATCAGATAATCTACACGCTGTGAGTAGCGGGCGATCAGGTCAGAAAGTAAATTTTGGGCGTCAGCAAGTGTAGTCGGCATTTCCAGGTAGTAACAATGACGAACTGCATTTATTTTGCAATTATTTGAGGAATTTCTACTAATTATATTGAGGGGATTAGGGACTGGGGATTGGAGACTGGGGACTGGGGGACTAAATTCTTCCTAATCCCCATGCCCAATGCCCAATCCCCAATGCCCAATCCCCAATCCCCAATCCCCAATCCCACCCATAACCCTCCGAACTATTAGTACTTCCTTTTTTACGGTGGGTAAGAATTGAATGATGTGCTAAGGTAATCAAGTGAGAATAAAATTCGGTTACAGTGTTTGTTTTTAGTATTGACAGGCTTTTCCCTTTTGGTCTTAACAAGCTTGTCTCCGAAATCTAAATCTCTACACACCTATGATTTTGGAGATAACGCATGTCAATTTATGTAGGTAATCTATCCTACGAGGTCACACAAGAAGACCTCAATTCTGTTTTTGCCGAACACGGTACTGTAAAGCGTGTTCAGTTGCCTACTGACCGTGAAACAGGTCGTCCACGTGGCTTTGCTTTCGTAGAGATGGGCACAGAAGCCGAAGAAACCGCTGCCATTGATGCTCTTGATGGTGCTGAGTGGATGGGACGTGACCTTAAAGTGAATAAGGCTAAACCAAAAGAAGATAGAGGCGGTTCCTTTGGTGGTGGAAACCGAGGCAACAGTGGTGGTGGCGGCGGATATAACAGAAATCGCTACTAAACTTTAAGATCAAAAATTAAGTTTTAACGTCTTAAGGGCAGAATTATTATCTGCCCTTTTTGCGCTCCGGTCTACTGGATAGCGTGAAGGAGGTAGGAGGTAGAAGGCAGTCCCGATGAAACGAGTTTCAAAAGCCTTGGATGAAAAAGGGATTGGAGATTAATATTTTTACTCAGCACTCAGCACGGGCTAAACGCCCCGCTAACAGAACTCAGAACTTAGCACTTTCAACTCAGGAGGCAGGAGACAAGAGGTAAAAGTGCCTAGTATCAATTAAGTAGGAGATAAAAATGACCCAAGTATTTGTGGGCGAAAATGAAGGAATTGAGTCAGCCTTGCGTCGATTTAAGAGGGAAGTTTCCAAAGCTGGTATTTTTCCAGATATGAGAAAGAATCGTCACTTTGAAACGCCTTTGGAAAAACACAAGCGCAAGGAAGTCGCAAGGCACAAACAACGCAAGAGAAATTTCCGTCGGAATTGACAATTAGCCATATTTACACTGACGCACTTCTCATTTAGATTCTTAATTATCCAAGAGGCGATCGCCATACTCCAGATAAGAATCTAAAGAGTATTTTTCTGTTTCGGTCACATGGGCAGAGTAATAATAAACTTTGTCCCCTCACCGGGAATTGACAAGCAGTTGACTTGTCCATTGTGTTTCTCAACAATAATTTGATGGCTAATAGCTAATCCTAGCCCGGTTCCCTTACCCACAGCCTTAGTTGTGAAAGATTGCTCAAAAATTCTAGCTTGCACCTCGGCAAGCATACCGGGGCCGTTATCTTGGATGCAAATTGTGACGGTTTGTTGCTGAGAATCAACTGATGTGGTAATGGTGATGGTGTTCGGATAAGCATTAATATTTTGATCGGAGTGATTTTGATCGAGTTCATCAAATGCATCAATAGCATTGGCGATGATATTCATGAACACCTGGTTCAGTTGTCCGGGATAGCAACTAATTGCAGGTAATTCACCGTATTGTGTTACAACTTGGATTTTAGGGCGATCGCCATTGCCTTTGAGTCGATGTTTCAACAGCATTAAGGTGCTATCGATTCCTTCGTGAATCTGAAACTCCACCTGAGATGAAATATCTGTGCGAGTAAAAGTTCTTAGAGAAAGGCTGATATCTTTAAGACGGGTAATTCCCTGGCGCATTGATCCCAGTAGCTTTGGCAGATCCTCTGCTAGATATTCCAAGTCAATTTCTTCAACAAGCTCTTGAATTTCCGGATCTGGCTGCGCTAGCTTCTGCTGTTGGAGGCTCACCAGACGAAGCAAATTATTGACATATTCCTCAATATAAGATATATTTCCGCCAATAAAACCAACCGGATTATTAATCTCATGACCAATACCTGCAACCATCTGTCCGAGAGTAGACATTTTCTCACTCTGGATCATTTGTAATTGGGTTTGTTGTAACTGCTCTAGAGATTGAGTTAATTCTGCGGTGCGGTTTTGCACACGTTCTTCTAATGTCCGGGTGAGATGGGAAATTTTCAGGTGTAACTTTAAACGGGCAATAACTTCTTCCTGCTGAAAGGGTTTGGTAATGTAGTCAACTGCACCAATTTCCAATCCTGTCACCTTATCTGTAGAATCGGCCAGGGCAGTCATGAAAATCACCGGAATATTCTGAGTGATGGGATTGGTTTTCAGCCTGCGACAAGTTTCAAATCCATCAATACCAGCCATCATCACATCCAAGAGAATGAGATCGGGACAGGCATATTCTGTTTGTTCGATCGCTGACTCTCCATCTGTTGCCATGAGGGCTTTCCAGCCACACCCCTGAATTGCTTCAGATAGAACCTTGAGATTGTTGGGATTGTCATCCACCAACAAAATATGTATGGGTTTCGAGACAGAAACAGCGATCATGGATGTAACTCCGTTGTGACAAATGATTTGAGGAACTTACGAATTTTTCCAGTTTGGAAATTGGCAGTGAGTTTGTTTAACTCTGCCGCGAAGGGAGCTAGCTGACTGTTTTGCTCAACCATCTCTCCTAACATTCCCTCGATCGCTGAAATATCTCCCATCATTGCCAGATGATAGAGTTGTTGCAAAACATCCTGGGATGGTAGAACCCATTCAGCTTTGAGAGACGACTGCTGAGACGAAGATTTGCCATACATCCACTCCACTCCTAACAGCGATCGCAGTCTATTAAGTAGTTCGTCAACCTGGAGGGGTTTGGGTAAGAATGCTGTTGCCCCTGCCTCTAAACTCCGCTGGCGATTTTCTTCAAAGACACTGGCACTAGAGACGATAATGGGAATAGAGCGGGTTTGCGGATTTCCTTGCAAGTGAACCATTAGCTCAAAACCATCCATATTGGGCATGGCTAAATCAAGCAGAATCACATCTGGATTGTGTTCAGTTGCCATCTGTAGCCCATTTTTGCCATCGCTCGCTTCTAAGGTTCGACAGCCAATTTCTTGCAACAAACTGGTCAACATAGAACAGTGGTTGCGATCGTCATCAACAATGAGAATCTGGGGCGCACTACCCCGAATTCCGGTAATTTTCTGGGTAGTTGGGGCGATGGCTCCTCCATGCCAGTCATGAGTGAGTGGTACTGGTACTGTCAAATCTAGCCAAAATAAACTTCCTTCACCCAGGTGACTCTGCACCTGAATTCCGCTTCCCATCAATGCTGCAATTCTTTGGCTAATGGCCAGTCCCAAGCCAGTACCTTCAGATCGCTGCCCTGCTTTACCCACTTGCTCAAAGGGCAAAAAGATTTTTTCCAGTTGTTCTGGTGACATCCCAATACCCGTGTCTTCAATCTGAAAACGAATCTTGATTGTTGGGGATTGGTGATTGGGGATTGGTGAAAAATCACCCCTCTGCCCCTCTGCCCCTCTGCTCCTCTGCTCCCCAGTTCCCAGTCCCCAGTCCCCAGTCCCCAGCACCTCTACCTTGAACGTTACGCTACCGCTATCTGTAAATTTGATCGCGTTGCCCAGCAAGTTAATCAACACTTGCCGCAGGCGTTTTTCATCGACTTCAATGGCAAGTGGTAGGCGATCGCTAATTAATACGTTAAATCCAATTCCTTTCTGTTCAGCCCGGATACCACAAATCTCAGTTACACCATGTAAGAAATTGGGCAGATGCACACTGGTGACAACCAAATCCAATTTCCTCGCTTCTATCTTCGAGAGATCGAGAATGTCATTAATCAGCATTAGGAGGTGCGATCCGCATTGGTAGATGATGCTGACTCCTTCGAGGTTTTTAGCTGTCATATTTGGCGATCCTTCTAGTACTTGGGCAAAACCAAGGATGCCATTGAGAGGTGTACGTAGTTCGTGGCTCATGTTGGCGAGAAACTCACTCTTGGCCTGATTGGCAGCATCGGCAGCTTGTTTTGCCTCAACCAATTCATGAGTGCGTTCTTCGACTTTTGTCTCCAGGGTTTTGGAATAATCCAAGAGTTGACTGTTGGCAATTTCTAGTTGGCGATTTGTTTCTTCTAACTTCCGCTGTTTATAGGCATTTGTTGTAGCAATCACACTACTGATAAACGCAGCTAAGGCGGGTGTTACCGGAATTAAAACACCATGCAAAAACATCCCATAGCCACCCCATATACAGATTCCACTGATGCCTACAGTTGCCCAAAGAATTTTGCCACCGGGAATCCGCAGCTTGCTATTGGATAACAACCAACTACCAGTAGAACCAGCAAAAGACCACAAAACAATCCACAGCGACAGGAAAGTGCCAGAAACGCCATGTAAGCTGGCTTTTCCTGTTTTTGCCCCTCGTACTAGTTGATGAGCAATATTGGCATGAATAACGACCCCTGGAGTCGGTTTTTGAGCAGACATCCAGGAAGAGAAGGGTGTGCTGAAGAAATCATTGGTACTGGAGGCAATTGATCCGATAAATACCATGCGATCGCGCATCAAATTTGCTGGAATTTTCCCTGCTAACACATCGCGCATAGCAACTGTATGAAATGCTGCTTCTGAACCATGCCAGTTGAGCAGAATTTGATAGCCTCCTAAATCGGCATCGGTGTAACCTGCTTCTTGATTTTGCAATGGCAGGTAAATTTCCTTGCCCAACTGGAACTTTTGCTTTTGGGGGTCAATGCTTTCTAAGCTAATTCTTTCAGCTTCTAGATACTTGAGGGCTACAAGGGTTGCCAGTCCCGCTTTAATGGTGTTTTGCTCTTTGGCATCTTCAGCTGTCAGCAGGGCACGACGCACAAAGCGATCGCCATCCAAGACTAAATCTGCTAATCCTACCTGATCCTTTTTTTTCAATTCCGGTGGCGGATTGACTCGTTCACCAGTAATTTTCTCAACTCCGATTAAATTGGGAGTGGTGCGGAAGACTTGAACAAGTTGGTCATGTCCACTTCCTTCCGGTAAATCTCGATAGAGATCCAGTCCAATGGCGCGGGGTTTTTGCGATCGGATTTTTTCTAGTAATCGTGCTAGCGCCCAGTCTGGAATTGGCCATTTACGTACCGATTGGATATCGCGCTCATCAATTGTAACAATCACAATCTCATCAGCGTAGGCGTAGCCCGCCATAGGCATCGCCTGTGAAGAACGCTGACGAACCCATTCGTCGCGAATTTTCCATTCCGGTAAATTGAAAAGTCCCAACGATTGCCCAACCATAACCGTTAAAGCAACGCTGGGAGTAATAATCAAAACGCTACGAGTGCGTTGGACTAAAGCCTGGAATCTGCGCCACATATTTGTGCCATACAAGGGGGATGGGGATTGGGGACTGGGGACTGGGTGGAAGTAAGAAGAGGGGGACAAGGAGGATAAAGGGGAATTATTGAACGAGTTTCTTCTTCGTCTCCCCCCTCTCCCTTGTCTACCTTGTCTCTTCCCATGCCCCATGCCGAATCCCCAATGCCCAAATTGGCATTAGTTGGTAGATGCCAATAAGTTCGCTGTTACAATCTCCTTCAAACTCGCTGAGGACAGAAGTTCTTCCCATTGTTTGCGGAGAGTTGCATTGTTAGGTTGGGCGGTGTATGTCGCTGCAAGTGTTGCTACACAGTCATACCAAACACCGTTTTTACCCAAAGCTGTAGCTTGTTTTAGAGCATCTTTTTCTTGCATTGCTGTTACCAACTCAGCATTGGGCTGGATACGCTGAACCCAACCATCGACATAAGGCGTACTAGGGCTGAGTTGTCCATCTACTTTGAGCGCTAGGAACCATTGATAGTTTTTACCAACAGCTAAAGCGGGCGCATCGGCTGGTAATTTAATCGCGATTACCCCAGTTTTTCCTGCAACTGGAATGCTCATCTGATGTTGCATATTGCCAGCTTCATCCTTGAGGCTGAACAAGGCTTCTTGAGCATTGGAAGATGGGAGATACACCAGAATTGTGGGACGTTCAGACACAGTTGTGCCATAGAAGCTTTGGGGCAAGAGGGCGATTAGTGCTGCTGGTTCTTTTGTGCTTACAGCCGATGGATTCAAGTAATAAGTACCAACGCGAGAAGCACCCCCACTTGCTTGTTGGGGAGCGCCTTTTCCGGCGGCAGGTGTAAATAGTTTACCGCGAGAAGCTCCTCCGGTTGCTTGTCTGGGCGCACCTTTGCCGGCACTAGGAGTAAATAGTTTACCGCGAGAAGCTCCTCCGGTTGCTTGTCTGGGCGCACCTCTGCCGGCACTAGGAGTAAAGAGACTACCGCGAGAAGCACCTCCGGTTGCTTGTCTAGGCGCACCATTGTTGGTGGGCGGGGTAAATGTAACAGCATGGGCAGTAGTCCATGCACTGCTAGTGATCAGAGCGATGACGCTCAATGTACTAGCTAAATATCGACGTTTCATAATGTTTGACCTCATTTAATTGCAATGTGATGCAAAATATGTTTCCTTCGACTATGGACAGAAGCTTAGAGATAAGTCTAAGTAACAGTCAAGTTAGGTAACTTCTACTATCAGCATAAGCGATTAGCACTAAAAAAATGTAAAAAAACAGCATAATTGTCTTACATTTTAACCAGTGTTATTACGTAGCTAAATCCAGTTGCCGATCAAAACAAAGCCAGACCAAAAAAACGGATCGTGGAAATCAGTTTGGCGAATTAAGTTAATTTGTGCTTGTCTTAGTGCTTCGGCTTTAGTTATTTTAGGTTGTCGCAGTTGGTCATAAAAGCGAGTCATCAGCATTGCAGCTGCCCGATCTTTGACGGGCCATAGGGTGGCAACAGTTGAACGAGCGCCGGATTTGACAGCCAAACCCGCCAATCCCAGGACGGCGCGATCGTCTCCGGCTGCTGTATCACAGGCACTTAATACCAACAACTCTATGGCTTTCGATGGATCGCTACCCCGATTTTTCAAGAGTTCGGATAACTCTTTAACGTTGACTTGTCCATCCCAAGTGAGCAAGAAAGTATCCTCGAGGCGGGAACTAAACTGTCCGTGGGTTGCGAGGTGGACAATACCTGCGCTACTAGATTTCACTCGTTCAGCAAGGGCTTGACTGGTAAATTCCTGGTTCAGCAACAGAGAGGAGGACATCGCCTTGGAAATTTGTTTCACTTCTGATTCCACAGCGGGTAAAGCACTAAAACCAGCGCGGGATTGGCTGATACCACCCACGATCGCACCGATGTGGTTTGATCGTGTAGCCATCAATTGCAATCCTGGTGAGAGCGCCACAGCATACTTCTCAATCAGATATTGTTTACCGTCAGAAAGAGCTGCTATGGGAATGTTCCGCAATCGACCATCCAAAACAAACACCAATGTTTTAGTATCAATGAATGCTTGATCCACCTCTGCTGGACGAATCAACCAATCATAAATCTGTTGGGATAATCGATCCCGATCTTTGGAATCCGAAACAGGGTTAAGAGTAACCAAAAAGTTTTCCAGAGTTTGCTCAATTTCAGCTTGAGATTTCTGAATGACATAGGAACGGAGTGGTTGCCCTGCTTTCGAGAGGATTACTGTTAAACGATCTGGCAGAATAATCGGATAAACGACAGTTGCAGTGGGATCAACTTGATCAATCTGTTGAGTTCTATCTAAACAGGCTTCCCGAAAAAAGTTATCGAGTTCGGCAATTTGGAGTGCCTCAATCAATTCACGAGCTTGCATCAGTGCTGCTTGACTGGGTTGATCAGAGGCAGGGGGGCGGGGTGCAGAGGCGAATGCCTTGGGTTTGTACCCTTGCCCCAATTCCTCTTTATTCTCCCTGCTCCCTGGTTTTTCACTCTGTAGAAGTAAATCAACCAGTTCCCGGTAGACAGGCTCCACACTGGTGCGAAAAGAGAACTGAACATCAGGGTTGATAGCCACCAAATCCCCCCGCAGTGCCTTTAAAGCATTGACTGCTTCTGTATAGGCAGTAATTGCTTGATCGCGATCGCCTTGTTGTTTATATAACTGTCCCGCCTGCCAAGCCGATTGAGCAATAATATCGCTAGCTTGGAGTTGACGGGCAATGTTGAGGGATTTCTGAGTTAACTCCTGTGCTTGTGATAACTGCTGTGTACGACGATAGAGTTTTCCCCACTGATGCAATGCATAAGCTTCTGCTTGAGTATCTTGGATTTGCTGTGCAGACTTGACTGTGACTGCCATCAATTGCGCCAAATCTTTGAGTGGTAGGATTTCGTCAGAATTTGATTGGTGATAATTGACAGTAGCAACAAAATTGATTGCTGCGTAGAGAGATGTATGACTGGGGGGTAGTTCTCGGAGTTGTTGGAGTAGTTGAGGTGCGAGTGGGTTAGCAAACTCCGGTTTATCGTAATTGAGGAAAAGTTTAAACTGAGCTAAACGCGCTTGCAACTGATCGCTTGGGTTGGTGGCTAAGAGTTGAGCCTGTTCAAAGTAATCTAATCCCGTTTCTGGATCTTGCAAGTCAATGGCAGTTTGGCCCAGGCTGATCAGAATAGAACTCAACTGCGGTTGGGCTGAAATTTGGCGAGCGATCGCTAAACTTTGCTCTAAAACCTGTTGACTTTTACTAGAGTCGCCAATTATTTGCAAGGCTAAACCAAGCGATCGCAATCCGCTAACTTTGATTTCATTATCTGGCATCCCTTGGAGTTTTTCAGTCAGCGCCTCCAACTGTTGTTTAGAACGCCGATAAAATCCTAAACTTTGTAAAGCTTGTGCCTGGTTGATTTGACTACCCAGGCTTCCCATTGTATCACCTGCTTGGTCATAATATTTTTGAGCTTGTTGCCAACTAGCGATCGCAATTTCGGCTTTGCCAGTATGTAATTGCAAATTTGCTTGGGTATTGAGTGCTTGTGCCCAAAGAATTGGATCAGCAGAGGGAATAGAGGTTTGCAATAGTTTCAGACTTTGCTCAATAGACTTTTGTGCTGCTTCCCATTGATTAAGTTCCTGTTGTACTAGTGAGAGGTAACTTAAACTTAGAGCTTCGTTCAGGCGATCGCCTTGGTTATGATACTGTTGTGCTGCCGTTTGCCAAACTGTGACAGCTTCCACAAAACGTCCTGAATGGTAGAGATTTCGTCCCTGTTCTAGCCAATTGATTGGTTGGGAAGTGGATGCAGACACATTCAGGGTAGAAGTTGTTGGTACTTGCAGAGATGCTCTAGCAGGTGTAATGGCCACTGCTAAACACAAGCTCAAAATACTGAGACTGATATATAGCCAGCGACGTTGTTTAATTTGGAAAAGCATAAATAATTACTGATAGTTTAAAGATTCAGTCACAACGCTCACTTACATATTGCCCAACGGATCGAGGGATCTATCAATTGCAACTTTCATCGATTAGTCTTTAGGGGGCGATCGCTTCGGGGAATTAGTTAGTCCATTTGACCCCAGAAAAATTAACTCATCTTAACCGCAACACAGGTTTAGGACTTACGCAAAACTATATAGGACTCATATTTGATTTCTGAAAAAACTCAGTACAACTAAGAAGCCTTCTTTCCTGTAGCAAGATTGCCTATTGCCTGCCTACGCAAATTAGTTCAGAAATCAAAGCGGATTCCTATATATACACTGTAGGGGCAATTCATGTATATGCATACTCCTACGTAGAAGCAAGCTACGCGCAGCGTCTCGTAGAAAAGCAGGCTTTATATCTGGCTTTGGGACTTAGCTTGTGTACTTCACTAACTTGAAATCTGCTGTATTACACTTACCAAAACTGTACCTCAAAAAAATGCTCTAAAAAGCACCATTAAAAATCTGATTAGCAGTCAGGTTTAAATCTGGAAAAGTAGCGGATATAATACGTTCAGAATTCCTAAATTGAGCTACTTGATAT
Source organism: Nostoc sp. CALU 546 (assembly GCF_048836525.1). Lineage (NCBI taxonomy): Bacteria > Bacillati > Cyanobacteriota > Cyanophyceae > Nostocales > Nostocaceae > Nostoc > Nostoc sp. CALU 546. The sequence goes on along the minus strand of NZ_JAWJTF010000044.1, from coordinate 53,456 downwards.
TCTTCATCAACTAGATTATAAATAGAAATAGTTGGTTGTTTCGGATTACCAATAAATTTTCTTGCTCCCAAAGCTGCATAATCAACGATCCAATATTCGGGAAACTTCATTGATTCGTAATTACCTAACTTGGTGTAATAATCATCTTCCCAATTTGTACTGACAACCTCAATAACTAAAGGGATGGATTCACCTTGAGTTACAGTAGATTGTTTTGACCATAATTCTTCATTGTGTAGATTCGCATCCTTGATTAATATGACATCTGGCAAGTAACCCGACGATTTTCTCGGTGGTTTTACTAATGCTGTTTTGGGGATAAAGTAGGGTAACTTTAATCGCTTATATTCAACAGTAATTTCCCCAGCTAAAAATCCCATAACTTTTTCATGTTTTCCACTGGGTTGAGACATTTCTACAATTATCCCATCGTGTAATTCATAACGCTTCCCGGTGTTTTCTGGCAGCCATGCAATAAATTCTTCAAAATTAAAATTTTTGGGTAAAACTTGAGCCATATCAAAACCTCCGATTGTTTTGACTTTACCATTTCCAAGGTTGGGATTAATTAGTTCGACACCGCAGCACAGGTTAAAGATGGTTGTATGTAGTCTGTTTGAGCAGCAATCAACTCAATTTTACCGTCAGCATTGCGTCTCCAACCAGTAGCTTGAATAAGAGTTCTTGATGATGGTGATATTTGTGTTGTTACATTGCCAGTTTTGTGGTGTGTAGAGAGATCGCGGAGATCAGACCAAGTGCGATTGCTCCTCACTTCTTGATTAGGATTTTGCGGCACACCACCCCGCCCCGTTGCCACAAACCGACTGCCTTCATTGCCCGCGCAGCCTGTAGCAATTTGCTGGGATGGATCGGTGACATTTGCTGGTAGTTCGACTAAGCCGGAATTTGGATCAACGCCGATAGTATTAACTTGAACAGTGCCACTCACTCCAAATTGAGAACTGGCGGTGATGTCACTATCTGGTGTGAGTTGGTCGCGAAATTGCAATCCGAAGATACCTTGAGTAGTAATTTGGATGCTGCCACCTTGTCCGAGTACAGCATTAGCCGAAATATCGCTGTTTTCTTTTGGGACAGCAACAATAGACCCCGCACTGATTTCAATGTTGCCTCCTGTAGAAGCACCACGGGCATTAGTGATGATGTTACTGCCGCGTCGCAACAAGAGCAAATCACTTGCCTGGAGACGGATGTTACCACGACTACCTCCATTCGCCTCGGCTCGTAGGCTGGCTCCATTATCGAGGAAGATATTACTGGCGTTGATATTGAGATTACCCGCATCCCCTGTTCCAGAATTGCTGACGCTAATTTCTGCCCCATCACGGACACGCAAGCTATCAGCCGTGATATTCACTGACCGAGCAGTAAAGGTATTTGCTGAGGATGCAGTGATAGTACTGGGCAGTATTCGACCATCAGGTAAAGGCTGAGAGATGCCCTGCACATCTATATCACTGACTCGCAGATTGACACTGCCAGCAGATCCTTGACCCAAACTGGATGAGGTGATCTGTCCACCATTAAAAATACGTAGGCGATCGCTCTCCACAATCACATTTCCTCCCTGACCGACTGCATTCTTACCCACTGCAACGGTAATGCCACTAACTGTCTGGCTAAAACTATCGATCACTGGGTCGCTAACCTCTACATCTTTTGCATGAATCTCGATATTTCCAGCTTTGCCAGTACCTGATAGCGCACTAGATATAGCCCCACCATCTGCTAGTTGCAAATGTCCAGTGTCGATAGTAATATTGCCCCCTGAACCTTCTGCAAAAGGTTGAATTCCACTGATGACAGCACCAGTCAATCCAGAAGGTGTGACCCCCTTAATTTCGAGACTCTCAGCAGCACGGATCGAGATGTCCCCTGCATTGCCAGTAGTAATGAACTCAAAACCAGGGAAGTTAAAGCCAATGATATTTGTACTGATGCGACCTCCGTTGAGCAGATGAACTCGATCTGCATCAATGGTGATACTGCCACTATTATTCCTGTTACCACCATTTACCAAAGTAGTAATAGCGCTAGGTCGGAAATTAGCAATACCAGTAAAAGGAGAGGGAAATGGATTGTATCCGTTCACTTCCACATCTTTAGCACGAACAGTAATATTTCCAGTACTAGCATCTTTGATTGGGGTTGATTGAAAAGTCGAAAAGTTAAAGGCAAAGCCATTATTAATGGACTGCAACCAAGCTCCATTCAGAATCCGTAAACGTTCAGTTTCAATGATAATGTCTCCTGCTTTTGCCCCAGTTCCCGATACATTGGTGAATAATCCAGGGGTGTCATAATTCGCTGGGGCAGAGAGTCCCAACAAATCTACAAATTCTGTGGTTTTGACAGTGATACCCTGCCCTTGACCAAAATTACCAGTAGCAGAAGAAATTCCTGAACCTTCCTGAAGTGTTAAACCCCGTCCCCGAATGTTAATTGCTCCGCCATTAATCCCACTAGTATCAATGAGCGAGGATTGGCGTAGCGCAATTGTTCCCCAATTAGCAGAAATGGGGCTAGTTAGTTGCAATCCAGTTTGATTATTCAACCCAACTTCAGCATTCCGCAATGCCCATAATTCAACTCTTCCGTCTGGATTAGCTAAACTAGTCTGATTGATGTCGATTTCACCACCTACCAAAGCCACAGTTTGAGCCTTGAATATTTGCGAGGGGCGAAAAAGGAAATTGAGTGCTGGCGTTCCTTGGGTGCGAATGGTTCCGGCATTGGCTCCGAGTTGCAGCCCAACAGGTACGCTCATAGTTAATAAGGGTGGTGTGGCATCGATGGCATTAAACTTAAACCCGTCCGCAAATACTATACTGTCGGCAGTTGTACCAACAAATGAACCACCAATATTCAGACTGGAATTGGGCCCAAATACAATTCCACTGGGATTGAGCAGAAACAGACTAACAGGGTTGCTGCTATTGAGAGTCCGAATTAAGCCATCAATATTGGAAACACTTCCACCCGTAACTCGACTAAATATAGTTGTAATATTGGGTGTATTGATTAAATCAAAGCTAGCGGAACCACCAGTTGGCACCGAAAAATTACTGAAACTATGAAATAAATTATCACCTTTTTCAATACCATTAAGAATGGTAAAATTATTACCGTTTGGATTGACAATGCTGTTGGTAGTACTATCAGATATCACTTGAGCATTTGCGTCGCCACTCCAAAGGAGTATCACAGGTAATACCATCCCGGAAGCCAAAAATCCTGTTGTGAGTGCAGATAGAAAAGCGTAGACGCTTTGCGGCTTGTCGTTAGGCATCGCTCTCATGGCATAAATACTTACTTTTAACTGATAGTCTTAAGATTCCCGAAATAGTCGTGTTGAGAACAACTATTGCCTAGTAGTCTGCCAACCCAAAAATGCGGTTGTGAGGACTAGGGAAAGGGAAAAGGGTAAGGGATTTAAACCCTTTACCCATTCCCCCTGCCCCTTATCCTCAGAGGGGGCCCCACCTTCCCCTTTACCCCGCTTGCGTCACGAAAGCGAACTACTAAAATCAAAATAATCTGAATTTACCATTTCCAGCATCGGGACTGATTAGTGGTCTGTCCCATTAATTTTACAAGGTTTGTAGTAAGCACTTAAGTGCTTAAAAATCCAGGACTCAAGTTCTTACTACAAACTTTTATAACCCTTCAGAACTAATAGGACAGACTATTAGTTTGACACCACTGCACAGGTTAAAGATGGCTGTAAGTTGGCTGGTTGAGCTGCAATTAACTCAACTTTGCCCTTTGCGTTGCGATGCCAAGTTGTGGCTTCGGTGAGAACCTTTGGTGATGCTGGAATTTGGGCATTTAAATCACCCGTTTTGCGGTATGCAGAGATATTGCGGATGTCAGACCAAGTGCGTAGGCGTAGCCCGTCGTAGACATCGCTCCTCGCTTCCTGACTAGGATTTTGCGGCACACCACCCCGCCCCGTTGCCACAAACCGACTGCCTTCACTGCCGGCACAACCTGTCGCAATTTGCTGCGATGTGTCAGTGACATTTGCTGGTAGTTGGAATAAACCCGAATTTGGATCAACACCGATAGTATTAACTTGAACAGTTCCACTTACGCCAAATTGCGAACTAGCAGTGATGTCATTTTCGGCAGTAAGTTCGGGACGGAACTTTAGTCCGATAATCCCCTGAGTTGCAATTTGAATATTGCCACCCCTTCCTTGAAATGCATTGGCAATAATATCACTGTTTTCTAAACCCACAATGATCGGAGCATTGATCGTAATATTGCCGCCATTACCGCTGCCACCAGCTTCTGCATTAATGAAACTGCCATGACGCATGAGTAGTAGATCCCGCAGTTGGAAATTAATATTACCACCTTCGCCTGCTTTTGTGGATGCTGAAATGCTTGCCCCATTGTCGAGTCGTAGGGTGTTGGCATTAATCTTCAGGGTGTTAGCGTTACCGGAGCCAAGATTCTGGACAAAAACCGTTGCACCATTACTGATGTTAAGAACTGGGGTGTTAATCGTGGTACTACCGGAATTAGCCCTAGAAACTCCAAAAACAGGACGAACCGCCGTACCAATATAGCTGGGATTTTGTGCATCTTTTACACCATTGACATCAATCGATTCAGACGCATTGATAGTCAGTGAACCCGCATTTCCTAAAACTATGCTAGAAGCAGACACTCTGGCGCCAGCTTGAATCGACAGTGTGCGGGTATCGATTTTCAAATCCCCTGCGTTACCAGACCCGAATGTGGCAGTAGACAACAGACTAAAATAAAGACCGTTTGGCGCTCCCTCATTTGTCACCTGAATCGTATCTGCCTTCACGCTGACATCGCCGCCATTGCCTGAAGCGTAGGGTCTTGCTGCTATATTGCCGCCAGCTAAAATAGACAGGTTTTGAGTTGAGATGGCAACATTTCCACCTTTCCCAGTCCCATAGGAAGCGGCTAATATCTGGCTGACTGCTCGGAAAGGAGAAGGGTCGCCAAATGCAAAACCGTTGACCCGCATTTCACCAGTATTGAGTGCAATGTTGCCACCCAGACCTGTGCTAAAAGTACGGTTGAAGATATACCCACCTTGATCAATATTCAATTGTGGAGTGGTGATGATAATATTCCCTGCCGCGCCGGAGGATATAGTTTCATTAACTAAACTGCTGGAACTCTTAAAATCAGGAGACTTGCCGATGATCTGGAGGGACTGAGTAGCATTGATTGCAATATTGCCAGCAGTTTGGTTGCTGCGATTTTGCACTAATATCAGCGAACCATCTCGGATACTGACCTGTTTCCCCTGAATTTGGATTGCTCCTCCACTTTCATTACTGAGATCGCGTGTAGATGCTAAAGCTCGTTGGTTGATCTGAATATCGCCAAAACTCGAAGCATTGGGATAACTTAGTGCAAATCCTTGAGGGATGGAATTGAGGGCGACGCTTCCGTTAGTGATGCTACCCAGTTCTATTAGTCCTCCTGGTGCGGAGAGCAACCCTCCATCCAAGGCAACATTCCCACCCAGCAATGCTAGCGTTTTTCCAGGTTGCAACTGTAATCCTCTTGTGCCGATGTTCAGTCCAGAAACCTGAAGCGAGTCGCCTAATTGGGCATTGTGTCCTAACCCTTGGACTGTAATAGCTCCCGGATTGCTGCCAAATTGTAAGCCAACAGGTACGCTCATAGTTAATAAGGGTGGCGTAGCATTGGTGGCATTAAACTTAAACCCGTCCGCAAATACTATACTGTCGGCAGTTGTACCAACAAATGAACCACCAATATTCAGACTGGCATTAGGCCCAAACACAATTCCACTGGGATTGAGCAGAAACAGACTAACAGGGTTGTTGCTATTAAGAGTCCGAATTAAGCCATCAATATTGGAAACACTTCCACCCGTAACTCGACTAAATATAGTTGTAATATTGGGTGTATTGATTAAATCAAAGCTAGCGGAACCACCAGTTGGCACCGAAAAATTACTGAAACTATGAAATAAATTATCACCTTTTTCAATACCATTAAGAATGGTAAAATTATTACCGTTTGGATTGACAATGCTGTTGGTAGTACTATCAGATATCACTTGAGCATTTGCGTCGCCACTCCAAAGGAGTATCACAGGTAATACCATCCCGGAAGCCAAAAATCCTGTTGTGAGTGCAGATAGAAAAGCGTAGACGCTTTGCGGCTTGTCGTTAGGCATCGCTCTCATGGCATAAATACTTACTTTTAACTGATAGTCTTAAGATTCCCGAAATAGTCGTGTTGAGAACAACTATTGCCTAGAATCAAAATAATTTGAATTTACCATTTCCAGCATCGGGACTGATTATTTTGACATCGCAGCACAGGTTAAAGATGGCTGTAAGTTAGCTGGATGAGCCGCAATTAATTCAACATTGCCCTTTGCGTTACGATGCCAAGTTGTGGCTTCGGTGAGAACTTTCGGTGATGCTGGAATTTGGGCATTTAAATTACCCATTTTGCGGTGTGCAGAGATATCCCGGATGTCAGACCAAGTGCGATTGCTCCTCGCTTCCTGACTGGGATTTTGCGGCACACCACCCCGCCCCGTTGCCACAAACCGACTGCCTTCACTGCCGGCACAACCTGTAGTAATTTGCTGCGATGGGTCAGTGATATTTTCTGGTAGTTTAACTAAGCCGGAATTTGGATCAACACCGATAGTATTAACTTGAACAGTGCCACTTACGCCAAATTGTGAACTGGCGGTGATGTCGTTTTCTGGGCTGAGTTGAGGACGGAATTGTAAGCCAAATATGCCTTGGGTGGTGATTTGGATGTTACCACCGTTACCTACAACTGCATTGGCGACAATATCACTATTTTCTAATCCGGCGATGATGGGTGCATTGATACTGATATTACCCCCATTCCCTGAGCCGCCAGCTGTTGAGGTAATCAGGCTATTATTCCGCAGAAGTAACAGGTTTCTGGCGGACAATGCAATATTACCACCATTCCCGGATTCTGTTTGTGCCTGGATAAACCCTTGATTCTTTAATTGGATGGTGTCTGCACTGATGTTTATATTGCCACCATTTCCACTGCCTTGACTGGTAACGCTGACTGTCCCACCATCCGTCAGCGTCAAGTTCGGTGTGGTAATGCTGACAGTGCCGGCATTCGCTGTTAATATATCCGGCAAACCGAATCGCTGCCGCAATAACGGATCGGGTCGGATGGTAGAGGCGTTAATGCTGCTATTAGTTGCTCTACCTTGACCGCTGATTGTGATTGATTCGGTAGCGTTGATGCTTAAATCTCCCCCATTACCGGCAAAAAATGCGGTGGTGGCAACTGCTCCTCCATCCAAAATTTGCAATTTGGCAATATCTAGGGTCAAGGTTTTGGCACTTCCGGTTGCAAATGTAGTTGAGCTAATGTTGCTGTAGAGTTCAGACGGGCTTTCTCCGATCACCGTGGTATTGGTATTACGAATTGTCACTTTACCGCTAGAACCACTACCAAAGGTAGTCGAAGATAGTGAGGCCCCGCTTGATACTAGTAGACTATTACCATTGACGAAAACATCACCAGCATTTCCAGTGCCTAGTGTAGTAGTGTTTAACGTGGTGACGTCAGCGGGATTAGTGGGTGAAAAGCCAGATAGTTCAATAGCGATCGCATCAATATAAATATTGCCACTTGGAGCTGCTCCATAAGTTGTGCTATTCAACCCTGCTCCCGACTTGATATTGAAGTTGGGAGTAATAACGGTGATATTCCCACTAGCTCCCATACCCAAAGCATTACTACGCACTCCGCTCTGAATTGTGCCATCAGCTGTTTTGGCAATCAGATTAATGGACTCTGTAGCCTGAAGGCGAATGTCACCACCGGGGAGATTGCCAAAATTTTGCGCCAGTACCAGAGAGCCATCAGTGAATTGAATTTGCCTACCCTGAATTTGAACGGAACCTGCATTCACACCGCTGATATCTAATAGCGATCGCTGTGCCAGCTGAATATCACCAAAGCTTTGTACATTCCCATATCCCAGTGTATATCCCTGTGCGCTTGGTATCAGATTTACCAATCCTGCACCGCTTAAACTACCCAATTCAACTCGCCCTTTTTCAGCGATCAGGTTTGCCCCATTTAGATGTATGTCGCCACCCACTAAAGCTAAGGTGTTTCCCGGCTGTACCCGTAGTTTTGTAGAACTGGGAGTCTGAATCGGAGGAAGCAGAACCAGTCCACTGATATTCCTCAAAGTATGTCCTGTACCTTGAACGATTATGGGTGCGGGATTGCTGCCCAGTTGCAAGCCAATGGGAACATTGATGCTCAACAAGGGGGCAGATTCAGAATTAATTACACTAAACTCAGCACCATCGGCAAATATAATACTGTTGGCAGTTGTACCAATAAACGAACCCCCGATGTTTAGTTGGGCATTGGCTCCAAAGATTATCCCACTAGGATTGATCAAGAACAGACTGACGGGGTTGTTGCTGTTAATTGTCTGAATCAAGCCATCGATGTTAGAGATATTACCGCCAGTAACACGGCTGAAGATGGTAGAAATATTGGGCGTGTTCACTAAATCAAAGGTAGCTGAACCGCCAGTGGGAACCGAAAACTGCTGAAAACTGTGAAATAGGTTACTGTTGGCGGCACTACCGTTAGTAATAGTAAAGTTATTACCGCTTTGGAAGACAGTAGTATTGAGAGTGCGATCGGGAGTTACCTGGGCACTCACAGAGCCACACCAAAGGAGCATCCCACCTGTCAGCATTACATTGATCAAACCCCGGCAAACAGAGGGTGCTTTCATCGCTCGGTTCCCATTAATATTTGTATAAAACAGGAGTCAGAATACAGAATTCAGAATTCAGAATACTCCACCCATAAAGGGATAGAGTTTTAAGGCGAGAATATTTTAGTTTTTTTCGCCCACTATTCCACTCACTTTTAACCAATATTCGTCACCCACTCGTACAGAATTCATACCTGTTTTCTGACTCCTGAGTTCTGAATTCTTCTTATAAATAGAATTCCCTAAATGGCATTGCGTTTGAACAACATCAACAGTTTTAGTAGTTATCTTGATGAAAACGGAACTTGCTGTAGATATGCCAATGGCTCAGACTTCAGTTGGGAACCGCAGTACAGGTTAATGATGTTTGCACCTGGGTGGTGGATTTATCTGCAATTAACTCAATTTTTCCTTGAGCGTTGTGATGCCAGGAAGTAGCTTGAATAAGGGTTTCTGGGGAGGTTGTTATTTGGGTAGTTACATTACCTGTTTTGCGGTGTGCAGAGATATCGCGGATATCAGACCAAGTGCGTAGGCGTAGCCCGTTGTAGACACCGCTTGTCACTTCCTGATTAGGATTTTGCGGTACTCCACCTCTTCCAGTCGCTACAAAACTACTGCCTTTATTATCAGAACAACCTGCGGTAATTTGCTGCGATGGGTCTGCTATATTTGCTGCTAGTTCTACTAAACCAGAATTGGGATCAACACCGAAGTTATTAATATCTACCATACCGTTGATACCCAATTGGGAACTAGCAGTGATGTCACTTTCTGGGGTGAGGCGATCGCGGAATTTTAAGCCAAAGATGCCTTGAGTACTAATCTGAATATTGCCACCATTACCATTCAAAGCATTGGCAATAATATCGCTGTTTTCTAACCCAATAATCACCGGAGCATTGATGTTGATATTGCCACCATTACCATTACCACGTGCTTCGACATTAATTTGACTCCCATTACGAGCCAAAAGTATATTTGTTAATGCTAGATTGATGTTACCGCCTTTTCCAGATGCCGTAGTTGCAGTAATTGCCCCAGTATCTAAAAATAATCGACCAGCTTTGATGTTTAACTCTCCTGCATTACCAATACCTTGATGAGTAACGCTGATAATACCTTGATTACGAAGGGTTAATTGCTGAGTATTGATGTTGATAACACCTGTGTTGCCGGTGGGAGAGTCTGGAAGCTTAAACAAACTACGATTAGTGGCATCCAAAAGGGGGGCATTAGCAACGATCACTGCAAAATTATTTTCACCATCGATCAGAATGTCATTGGCTTGGATTGTCAAAGTCCCAGCATCACCAGTTCCCACAGTTGTGTTGCTGATGATCCCACCATTAAGAACGAGCAATTGATTGGTTGTGATTGTGACATCTCCAGGTTTGGCACTGCTATAGTTGACGCTATTGACAACACTACTGCCGCCAGTTATGGGACTGAGACCGCTAACGGTTAAGCGATCGCTTACATTTAAAGTAACAGAGCCATTGCTTCCCAGATTAGTTACCTGGTTGGGGTCTCCAAGTCCACCAACCACTGGCACAGTAATCACTCCCAAGGTAGCACCATCTTGGATAGATAGTATTGGTGTCGTTATTAACACATCGCCAGTATTACCAGAGCCAGTGCTGAGACTGCCAATAAAGCTATTTTGGGAGGGAGAAATGGGTGATACTCCGACTAAATTGCTCGCTTCACGTACAACTAAGGTAACATCTCCAGCGTTACCAATTCCCGTACCAGGTATTCCTGACAAGCGAGAAGTAATGGTGCTAATTGTTCCTCCATCAATGAGATTTAATTTATCTGAAGAAACATAGATGTTTCCACTATTACCAATTCCAAATGTGGAAGCAGTAATACCACTGGCCTGAAACCCAATGGAATTCACTCGTAAGGAATAAATCTCATCTGCGACATCGACCGAAATATTTCCACCCCGTCCAGTTGCTCCAGGAAATACGGATGTTGTGACTGAAGCACCATCTTCCAGCATAAGTTTTCGAGCTACCAGGGCAACATCTCCCCCATTTCCCGATCCATACACTTGACTGGCGATACGGCTATTAATATTAGTAGATGCAAAGAAAGGAGATTGCAGAGCAACGACACCACTGGCCGCAATGGTATCTGCTACGACTTCCACCTTACCTGCGGCTCCCGCACCTAAGCTGAGGGTTTCAATACCTGCACCATCTCGTAAAGTCAAATCGCCTGCTTGAAGTTTCACTGCTCCCCCGTTCCCAGTTGCTCCTGGAGCCACCTGATTGACAATCCAGGCGCTCGGAGCTTGAGCTTGAGGATTTACACCACCCAAAAAGAGCGATCGCTCTGCACTCACCGTAATATTACCACCCTGCCTAGTTCCTGCTGTGGCGGCGGCAATTTGGGATTGATCCAGGGTAATATCTCGCCCTACGACTTGAATACCCCCAAAAGGATTGCCAACAGGATCGGGATTCCACAGAGAAGAACGCTCCGTAAATTTTATATCTCGAAAATTTTCAACTTGTGTATAACCTAATTGCCATCCAGTGGGTGTGGGAGTCAGATTTACAGTCCCACTAGCCACTGCACCCACTTCAATTCGACCTGCAAGAGCAGTAATTACACCACCTGTAAACGTAACATCTCCTCCAACTAAGGCAATGGTTTTTCCTGGAGAAGCTACTATTCCCAAGTTACTAGTAGGTACAATGCCATCATTACTATTACCCTGCACCTCAATCTGACCAGCAGAAATACCCAGTTGCAAACCAATGGGTACACTCATAATTAATAATGGTGCTGTCGCTGAATTTACTGCACTAAACTGAGTCCCATCAGCAAACTTAATACTACTCGCCGTTGTCCCCACAAATGAACCACCAATATTCAATTGAGCATAAGTGCCGAAAATAATCCCACTAGGATTGAGCAAAAACAGATTGGCGCTACCATTGGCTTTAATTAAACCATCAATTTGGGAAACACTCCCCCCAGTGACACGACTGAAGATATTTTGAATATCTGAGGGGTTGTTGAAGAATGCCGAGCCGTTGCTGGGAATTGAGAATTGGCTGAAGCTGTGGAAAAGGTTATTGCCAGCACGATTTCCATTTGTAATAGTAAAATTATTACTATTTGCGGAGACAGTGGTGTTGAGGGTTCCGTCGGGAATAATTTGGGCATTGCTAAAGTCACACCATATTGCACCTATCAATATTCCACCAATTAAACCCAAACAACCAGAATTAACACCCATCGCCAAGTTTCCTTTTATACTCTATGTTTAGAGTTCCCATCAATGGTGTTATTGCTAACATTGTTAAGACTTGTAAGTAGATCAGCGCAAGTTAATACTTGTTGGGTCTGAGCAGGGTATTTATCTGCAACTAACTCAATTTTGCCTTGGGGGTTGCGATGCCAGGAAGTCGCTTGGTCAATAACTTTTGGGGATGGGGGAATTTGGGCTGTGATTTCACTATTTGTCCGGTATGCAGAGATATCGCGGATGTCAGACCAAATGCGATTGCTTGTCACTTGCTGCGTTGGATTTTGCGGCACACCACCCCGTCCCGTTGCCACAAACCGACTGCCTTCATTGCCCGTGCAACCTGTGGCAATTTTCTGCGATGGATCAACCACATTTGCTGGTAGTTGGACTAAGCCAGAATTTGGATCAACACCGATAGTATTAACTTGAACAGTGCCACTCAACCCAAATTGCGAACTGGCGGTGATGTCACTATCTGGTGTGAGTTGGTCGCTTAACTTCAGCCCAAAGATGCCTTGGGTGGTAATTTGAATATTGCCTCCCTGACCTTTAATGGCATTAGCAATGATGTCACTGTTTTCTAATCCGGTGATGATGGGTGCATTAATGTTTATATTACCTCCATCACCATTACCACCTGCTGTTGCTGCGATCGCACTATTGTCACGCAGCAGCAACAACTTCCCAACTTGTAAGGCGATATTACCTCCATCACCTGATTCTGTTTGTGCCTGGATGCTTCCTTGACGGTCTAATCGGATGGTATTGGCTGTAATGTTGAGACTGCCACCATTTCCACTACCTTGACTGGTGACACTGACTGTTCCGCCATCTGTCACCGTCAGGTTCGGCGTGGTAATGCTCACACTGCCGGCATTCGCTGTGAGTATATCTGGCAAACCGAATCTCTGCCGCAGTTGTGGAATTAGTCGAGTGGTAGATGAGTTGATACTGCTGTTATTGTTCCGACTGCGACCACTGATTTCGATGGATTCCGTAGCGTTAATGCTTATATCTCCCCCATTACCTGCAAAAAATGTGGTTGTCGCAACTGCTCCCCCATCCAGAATTTGCAACTTGGCGGTATCTAGGGTCAAAGTTTTGGCGTTTCCGGTTGCAAATGTAGTTGAGCTAATGTTGCTATATTGCCCGGCGGGGCTTTGTCCCATCACAGTGGTGTGATTAGTGCGAATTGCTACTTTACCACTGGAGCCTCTACCAAATGTAGCTGAAATCAGTGATGCACCATTTGACACCAGTAAACTATTGGCTTTGATGGAGATATCGCCAGCGTTTCCAGAACCATAAACAGAAGTAGAAAGGGTACTAACGCTATTTGGATTGATTGGTGAGAAGCCAGACATTTCAATTGCTGTTGCATCAATGTGGATATTGCCACTGGGGGCCACTCCAACTGAATTGCTATTCAACCCCCCTCCCTGCTGAAGGGTAAGACGGGGAGTAATTACACTGATGTTCCCACTAGCTGCGACACCCACAGCTTCGGTACGTACCCCGCTCCGAATTGTGCTATCAAATGTTGTGCCAATCAAATCAATCGCCTCTGTAGCCTGAAGGCGAATGTCGCCGCCGGGGAGATTGCCTAAATTTCGTGCCAGCACCAGAGAGCCATCGGTGAATTGAATGTGTCGCCCCCGAATTTGAACGGAACCTGCATTCACCCCACTGATATCTAATAGCGATCGCCCTGTTAGCTGAATATCACCAAAGTTTTGCCCATCTTCATATCCCAAAGTATACCCCTGTAAAGTTGGGAGCAAACTAACCAATCCTGCACCACTCACACTGCCTAATTCTACTTGCCCTTGCTTGGCGGTGAGCGTTGCCCCCTTCAACTCCAGATTGCCACCCACCAAAGCTAGAGTTTTTCCCGGCTGTACCCGCAATTCTGTAGCACTCGGATTTTGAGTCACAAGAGGCAGTCCACCAGGATTACTCAAGGAGTGTCCTGTGCCTTGAACGGTTATAGATGCGGGATTGCTACCCATTTGCAAACCAACGGGAACGTTGATGCTCAACAGTGGAGTCGCTGGGGAATTAATCGCGCTAAACTCAACACCATCAGTAAATTTAATACTGTTGGCAGTTGTACCGATAAACGAACCACCGATATTCAATTGAGCATTGGCGCCGAAAATAATCCCACTAGGATTAAGCAAAAACAGATTAGCGCCACCGTTCGCCTGAATTAAACCATCAATGTATGAAACACTGCCTCCAGTGACGCGACTGAAAATATTTTGCACATCTGAGGCGTTGTTGAAGAATGCCGAGCCGTTTGTAGGAACTGAGAATTGGCTAAAGCTGTGGAAAAGGTTATTACCAACTCGATCGCCGTTGATGATGGTGAAGTTATTAGCGCTTTGGGAGACAGTAGTATCCAATGTGCCATCGGGAGCTACCTGAGCATTGGCAAAGCTGCACCAGGTTGGCATTACGATCAACGGCACTATTCCACCACATATCAACCAAGTAGAGGTCGCAATACTGCTCGCTTTGTGCATTTTTAACTCGGAATAGGGTTTGGGAAAAGGTTAAAGGTTAAAGGTTAAAGGTTAAAGGTTTTTTCTTTCCCCTTTTCCCCTTCCCCTTTTCCCCTTAACCGACAAGTATTGGTAGAGGTCGCATTCATCGCCAAGCCTTTATTTATACTTTGTATTTAGGATGCCCAAAACGGTATAGTGTTTAACCGATCTCAAAATGGTGAATAGCGTACCGAGAAGTACAACCCATTTTCTTGGAGCGATCGCCTTTCACCATCCACTGAGATCAGAGGAATGCCCCAATCTAGGCGGGCTAAGAAGTCATCGCCCTGTTTCCACAATAGCCCGAACCCAGTACTAAGAAGTGTACTTGGTGATGGATTTTCGCCCTTAACATTCCAGCCTTTGCCAACTTCAATGAAGGGTGTCAGTTGCAGCACCCCGTCAATCTTTTTCGCGCGGACAATGGGGACTCGAAATTCTGCGGAAAATAACAGACCATTATCTGTGAGTAATGCGTCTTGACGATAGCCTCGTACACTTAGCTGTCCACCAAGACCAAATTGCTCCAAAGGCACTAGGGAATCTGCTGCCAATTGGAAATCGCCCCTAGCTAAAAATAAAGTATCCGGTGCTAATTGCCGCACCCACTGCGCCTGTCCCCGCCATGCGAAAAAGCGGCTATCTGGTTCATTATCACTGACATTAGCATCGAACCAATCTACGCCAAAGCTCAATTGCGATCGCGCCGCAAATACATACTGGTTACTTCGTTGGGTATATTCTTGAAAAAAGCGCAGAGCCGAAATATTAGTTTTTCCGTTCGCATCTGCACCAGGGGAGAGTTTAAACGGCCCAATGTTGTCAATTCCTAACTCAGTTTGGCTTTCCTGACGCGAAAATGACAGCCCGATTGCCAATTCTTCGGTTGTTTTTTGCAGCAGTGGTTGCCGATAGCTCAATTCGTAAGAACGGCTATTTGACTGAATATCAAGAACGTTGAATGGCTTTTCAATGACGCGATTCCATCCCTGGCTAAAACCGAAAGATACAGTGCCATTACGGGGATTAATTGGCAGCGCGTAATTGACATTAACTGTATTACTGCCATCGGTGTTGGCGTATCCCACACTCAGAGTATCGCCCAAGCCCAATAAATTGGCTTCTTGCAGATCCACTCCTCGACGAAAACTGCCGACACTGGGCGATCGCCCATTATCTAGATTTGCTGTCAGTTTAAAAGTTTCTGCTTCTTCAACCTCAACTTGCAACACATTAGTTCCCACTTGCAGTCCTGTTTGCAACTCGGCTGACAGGTTTTGAATCCGCGGATCGAGACGGAGTAGTTGTAGTTTTTCTAGTAAGCGCGGTATGTTTAGCGGTTTGCCAGTACCAAGTTGGATGCGATCGCGAATGTATTGACTATGCAATCGTCTATTACCGATAATCTTGATTTCTTGCACAGTGCCTTCGATCACCTGAATTTTGATCACCCCAGCTTCTACTGTCTGTGGTGTAATCAACGCCCCTGTAGTTACATAGCCGTTATCAGTGTAAAGCTTTGTGATGGCATCTCTAACTTGCAACAACTCAGCAAAGGTCAGTTCTCGTCCCACAAAAGCAGCTGTGACAGCGGTAAACTGTTCTGCTTTGAAAACTGTACTGCCCAAAACTTCAATGCGATCAACCCGAAATCTGGCATTAAAGTCACCCTGTTCCCCAATTGGCTGATTCGGTAGTTCTGGGGATGGAAGCAGTTGATTCTTGTCTGTTGGCTTGGGTAGAACATCTGACGGTAACGGAGTTTCAGGAATATCCTCTAATCGACCTGGGGGTAATGTCTGAGGATTGGGAGTCTGGGCGATCGCATTTTGATAGTTGCATAATACTGCTGCGATCGCAAAGCTAAGTGTTAGACATCCAGAAAAAATCCTCAGTTTGCCCGCGAACTTGCCTACCTCTGGCTGATTTATAACCAAGGTTCTTCTAATCATTATTTGTAATTAAATAAATTAAATTACAGATCGAATCCTTAATACTTCTAAAGTATAAGTAAATACATGGCAGCCACTATATCTAACTTAAATTTTTCTAAAAAAAATCAGTAATATTACTATTTATCAAGGAAGGCATCAGGCAGTTATTGCTGGAGGAAAACTGCCTGATGCTCTCTGTTTCCTGCCGCGACCAGAGGGAAGTTCACGGTTTAAGACTCCCACTGTTGCGTCAGCTTCCCGCTTTCTTACGCAAATGTATCAAGATGATTGCACAATATCCCAAAAAAAAGTCAGAGTGGAGGAAGTCTTCACTCTGTTAGCGGCGTCGGAGCGTCACCTTATAAGAAAGTGTTCTTATTGAAATCCCCTAACTTTAATGCGGATTAACCGTTAGCTGATAACTGTTAAGGACTATACACTCACAAATTGAAATGTACTTACCCTGGGTTTCTTTTTTGTACAGTGTGATTTCCTAGTTTTCAGAGGCTTTTTCCTCCTTAGAAGAAAGAGAGCGAATTAACTCTCTAATTACATCAGTTGCGGGTCTTCCCGTGATTGAACAGTATTGTTCAAGTCTCTGTGCCTCACTTGATGTGAGGTTGATTGTAAGTCGTTTAGCAGCCCATTTTTTATTCATGTATATGTATTAGACAAGCTATGTTTTAAACTACTTCTCTAATATCAATCATGTAAACTGCTACTACAATGGTATAAGTAATGACATTTGATTCAAGTAATCATGAAGTTGGATAGGATATTTTTATAAACAATAGTGAAGAGGTAAAGTATATCCTAGAGTATAAAGTTTAGCTACTTTCTGGGCAGCAATTGTAAATAAAATGTAAAAATAAGATCAAAAATATGTAGGACAAATAAGTGTTATTACGCACTACATAAGGAAAATAGTACAAAAAAATTTGTAATGTCATATCAATTCTCTAAGCTCGACTTTATCCAAAATTAAGAACTCGGTTTTCTTTATCCGGCAAAAGCCTGGCTTTTAGCAAATACTTTTTCCACATCACAGATTATTGATGAAGCTAAAAAAGAAAACTTCTGTACCACAAAAGTTTCAGCGATAGCGTAGACATCACATTGCGAAAAAATGGATAAAGTCGAGCTAATACCAATTTAATGTGAAGTTGCACATATCTTGATCCCCCTAAATCCCCCTTAAAAAGGGGGACTTTGAATTCCCCCCTTTATAAGGGGGGCTAGGGGGGATCGAATTCTATGCAGCTTCATAAAGAATTGGTATAAGAGGATGTTCAGATATTGAGTCAGAGACTCAATGAATGCATTTCCATACAGAGTATGGGAACGAACGAGGAAAGGTTCGTCAAGATAGGTTTTTAGGACTTGTGTGTACACCGTAGCCCCAAAACGGAGAGAGGTTTTTTAGTACAGTTTAAAACTGTCCAAATATCTTCTCAGAGAGATTATTTTTGCTTTTCACTTGTTAACAAGTCATGTGTTAATAATGTATCAGCAGCATATTTAATCACATCAAATGGCATTCCCGACCTTTCTGCAATATCTAGAAGAGTATGGTGACCATCAGATAAATTTAAAACCCACAAGATTGCCATTTCATTTAGTTCGCTATTTTTGTGACCACCAGCTGCCCGATATATTCCTCTTTTACCTAACTGTGGTTCACATTTGGGATTTTTGTTGTAGTAGATTTCGTTATTATTGAGGATATCCAATATCGAATTACATTGAAAAAATGACTCGGCAAGATATTGGGGTTGAACGAAATTTAAATCATCTGCTGAGGTGTGGTATTCGGGAAAAGTACCATGAGGCGATCGCATCATGCAACCTACAGCTAAATTAAATCCAGGTGAGCAATATTGTCGCTCATCATAGCCATAGGGTAAAAAATCTATAATTTCGCAATTTTGTTTTGAGTTTCTGAGTACATAAGCAGCAACTTTATCAATTTCCGCGTCACCTCTACGGCTTTTTTTGTAAGTAAAATTTCCTGAATCTCCTAAACAAGATAATACCAAGCCATGTTTGATATTATTTACTTTAGCCTCGTTGAGAGCTAACCATGTAATTGAGCCAATGGTTCCTGGAATCCAGAGAAATCGATAGGAATATCTTGGTGTAGTTTGACTTAAATATTTAGCGATAAAAGTAGCGATCGCAATTCCCGAAAGATTATCATTACACAGTGAAGGATGACAGGCATGGCAAGAAATTAAGACTTCATCAGTACTGTCTCCTGGAATATAATACTCACCATAGCTCAGATGACCTGGTTCAAGGGAAGAATCAATAAAGACTTCATACTCTTCATCCTTTAGTTCTAAATATTGATTGTGACTCAGACAAAAGCCCCAAGTTTCTTGATAGTAGGAAGTCCGGTAGGGAATCCAATTAGGATAATCGGCAAGTGTAAATAAATGTGCTTTTAGTTCTTGAAGAGATAGCTTTTGATGTACTGGAATACTATAATTAACAATGTGTAGATTCGAGTTAGCAAAATCTACAATTTTCTTACCTTGAGAGTTTTTAATGTAGGCCTCTTTAATATTCCATTCTTTAGGAACTATCCAATCAAATACCTCAGTCCCCGTCGGTACTTGCTGGATTGATAAAGGAATATATTGCTGGATAATTTTCAGTGTTTCTCTAAAGCCATTACCTGTAATGCTGCGACAGATAGGATATAGTTTAGTTATCAGTTGATAGATATCTTCAGCAATATCACTTGTTGTGAAAGTAGTTTGCATCTTGTAATCAATTACAGATTGATTATTGTTTACCATTAGATTTACCTCATTTATATATATTTAAGAATGCAATAAAAATTTATATGGAACTAATAATTTTTGAAAGATAGGTAGAGTGTGTTAACGATAGCGTAACGCACTCTACAAAAATCATGAGATTTTTGTAAAAGCATCTTATTAATATTAAGTATTCTCATCAACAATATTTCCTAAATACAGGTTTTACTGAACGACCAATCAAATACTTTTCAATTCCAGATTCTAGAGCTTTGCGATAAACCTTTAAAGATTCACTGATAGCATCAATTGTGAGATCAATATCCTGATTACTATGAGAAAAGCTGACAACTAAAGAAGGCAGGAGCAATCCTCGTTTGATGGTTTCTTGCAGAAATAGAGTTCTAAATGCCTGAGATGATTGTTTTTTTTCGTCAAGAGTTACGTAAATTAGATTGCAAGCTTTGCCAACAACTTGGAAGTAATCTTGAAGTTCATTGGCTGCGATCGCCTGATTAATTCCCTGGCGTAATCTTTCACCTTGTTGATATAGATGCTCAATTACTCCTTGTTGCCGGAAAATTTTCATCGTCGCGATCGCAGCAGCTAGTCCATGATTTTCTGCTCCATGAGTAGTTGAGAGTAAAAATACTCGCTCTTGATCGTGATAAATTCCACCTAACTCCATAATCTCTCGTTTACCAACTAATGCGGAAACAGCAAAACCGTTTCCCATACTTTTCCCAAATGTTGATAAGTCAGGAACAACACCGTAGTAAGTTTGGGCATTCCCACTAGACCAACGGAATCCAGTAATCATCTCATCAAAGATAAAAATTGCTCCATTTTCTTGGCAGAGTTTTTGTATCTCATGAAGAAAATTATGGGATGGGTCTTCATATTTAGCTGGTTCTAAAATGACACAAGCAATCTTCCCTGGATGATCAGCAAAAACCTTTTTTAGACTTTCAACATCATTAAAATTAAATTTCACCGTTAAATCTTGAATCACTTGGGGAATACCAGCAGACATAGGAGTACTGCCAATAAACCAGTCATTGTATGAAAAGAAAGGATGGTCAGCGCAAATGGCAACCATATCTCTTCCCGTATAAGCTCTTGCAAGGGTAATGGCTGCGGTAGTCACCGTTGAGCCATCTTTGGCAAATTTAACCATGTCTGCACCGGGAATCCAACTGAGTAATTCCTCAGCACATTCCACTTCAATAGTTGCCGGTCGGGTGAAATTATTGCCAAGGAGCATTTGCCGATAAGCAGCTTCTACGACGGGTGGGTAGGCGTGTCCTAAAGTGACAGCACGTAGTCCCATTCCGTATTCAATAAATTCATTGCCATCTAAATCCCAGGCATGACAACCTTCACCTCTAACAATAAAGCCTGGTGCCGTTTCGGGAAATTGGTCATCACCCTTAGCATAAGTATGGGAACCACCAGGAATCAGAGAATGACTTTTTTGTTGTAACGTCTGCGATTGTTCAAAAGACTGTTTCTTTAAAGCGTTAAAGCTAATCAAAGACATGGGTTTTCTCCTTGACTAAGATTTCATGTCAAACACAGAATGGCCGATCGTCAAAGATTTAGAAGCGATCGCTTCTGTTGGTACTTGGCTGTCATAGAGAGTCACCAAATATTCAGGTATACGGCAAAAGTCTGTACCCCGTAAGAAGTCGCCTAAAGAAGTTCCCGTGCAGGCTGAATCAATATTTGGTGCGCCCTGTTGAGCAATCACGTCATCTAGATGCACAGTTCTAAAGTCGATACTGAAGCGTGTATAGCCTGAAGTGTTGGGTACTGTTGAGTGCATCTGCGCTCCTGAGAAGAGAATCATCCCACCAACTTTTGTCACTAACCGCAATTGTGGCTCTACTTCTAAAGTTTCTTCTGGAAAAGGTTGCTGGCGCGTATCTTTTTTAATGTGTTTGGCAGCAGTTTGGCGACTTTCTTTGTTCCATTGCGTGTAGTTATAATCTCTTGAGCCATTCTTAACTGGCTGACTCCAATAGCGAGGATGAAACGCCATGACATTTTCTGACGTAATATCGTAGATGGGAAGCCACCAGTTGATTTGACAGGGAGGAGCCGAGTACCAGGTATCACGATGAGGATGAAAAGCGTAAGCAATACCGGATGTCAGATAGCCATCACTAGTTGCAGTTCTCAGGCGAGGTACATCAAAGTAAGTTTTCCTTAAGTCACATCCAGTTTCCTTCAAGATATCTTGAATGAATTGTTTAGATTTAGGGTGGTGAATAAAGACTGGCTTGAGTTCTGCTAAAATTTCAACGTATGCTTCTATAGGCAAATTATGCTGTGCTGTTCTAGGGTCTAGCGGTGCAAAGGCTTCCTCGACCATTTGACGAGCAAATTCGCAAAATGCGATCGCGCTGGGACAGGGAGAAAAAACAAATAGCTGTCCCTTGTAAAGATAATCTCTTCTCACATCGTCATTGACAGTGGCATCGAAATAGATTGTATTCACTGTTTTTATACTCCCCGATGTGTCTCGATCTTTTTCTGTTCAAATAAAGTCCAAGCCCTATCTTTCTCAGATATTTCACTTATTGGTAACGGCCATTCAATTCCAAAAGCTGGATCATCATAACGATAGCCAGAGGCATATTCTGGGGCGTAGAAGTCACCCATTTGATAAGTCACTTCAGTTTCGTCGATGAGCGTTTGGAACCCATGAGCACACCTATCGGGGATATAGAGAGCCAGGCGATTTTCAGCGGTCAACTCTATACCAATATGGGATAAATAGCTAGGAGATTCTAGACGTAAATCAATAATTACATCATAAATAGCTCCTTTGATGCAACGTACCAATTTTGTTTCTTGAGAAGGAGGCTTTTGATAATGCATACCCCGCAACGTTCCTTTTTTATAGTTAAAAGATAAATTGCATTGGGTAATAGTTGGTTTTAAACCATGATCCCTAAATTCCTGAATACAGAAAGTCCGAGCAAAAAAGCCCCGAATATCTCGTTGCAACTCTAAATCAATAATAAATGCCCCTTTGATTTTAGTTTCGGTAAATATCATGAACTTGCAAATTTGAGAGAAAAATTAAACATCTAATTTTTTAGAAAAATATTTTTCGACAGTAAAATGCCTCAGCATATTTACTGGGCGAATTTGATTCAATTCCACGAATTCTGAGAATTGAACGAAAAGTATCTTCCATAAACCACTGCTTATTATTTTGGGTAGGAAATGCCTCTAAAATATATTGTATTTTTCGACGGCAAAGTGACTCATCTAAATGGACGAAGAAATTAGGAATACCTAAATCACCATCATATTTAGGTATCTCATATTCCAAAATTAAATGATTTCTAAAGGTATTCCAAGTCATATCGGAAATTAAGCGGTGATCTTGATGGCGATCGTCTCGATGGTGAGTAAAGATTATATCTGGTGCAAATTCCTGCTTCAACTGCTCAAAGCATTCCTTCACCTCTATCCCATGAAAAGGTAGAAAACCATCTCGAAAATTTTTAATGATAATTTTCTTGACCGGAATTTCTTTTAAAAAAAGATTGGCACTTGTCGTTGCTTCCTGTGCTCTTTGTTCGTTGGAACTAAAGACAACCCAATAGACGACAATATGCTGATAATTCTCTATCAGCTTTAAGATTGTGCCTCCACAACCAATCTCAATATCATCGCAATGAGAACCTAGACAAAGGATTTTGTACTCAGATTCTTCTGGCTTGTTGAAGCTAAGTTGGATCATACATGAGTTACTTCTAGTTGTTTATCTCTCCATACTTCCCAAGGTCTTTCGCCTTGACCATACATATCATCCAACTGTTGCTTTTCTTTAAACGTATCCATAACCCCAAAAAAGCCAGTGTATTTATATGCAATCAGTTCTTCTTTGGCAATCAGTCTTTGAAAAGGTTCAAGGACAAGTTCTTCCCCTTTCTCAATGTAGTTAAAAATTTCTTTTTTAAAGATAAAATACCCTCCATTAATCCAAATATCACGTTGTTTGACATCTTTGAGATCCCTGACTAAGCCATCCTGATCCATGTCAACTAGGTGAAAACTTTGGCTTGGTCTGACACACAAAAAACTACCGATTTTATCACGTTGATAAAAATGCTTAATGTGCGTTGGTAAATGTAAGTCTGTCAATCCATCGCTGTAGTTAGCTAAAAATACTTCTTCTCCTTCTAGATACTTTTCTACTGCCTTGAATCTTTGACCAATATTGGCAGTCAAACCTGTATCTACAAATGTAATATTCCAATCTTGAATATCACGGTTAAACAACTGAATTTGGCTACCCTGTGAAAGGCTAAAATTATTAGATAGCCATTCATTGTAATTTAAAAAGTAGCTTTTAATTAGGTCAGCCTTGTAACCAAGACATAAGATAAAATCTTTGTGCCCATAGTGAGCGTAGTATTTCATTACATGCCATAATATTGGTCTATAACCAATATTCACCATTGGCTTAGGAATACTTTCTGAATACTCTCTCATTCTAGTTCCTAAACCACCACAAAATAAAACTACTTTCATGTTACTTACCCCTTTTTAATGATGAAAAAAATATTAAATACTTAAGAGTAGACATTAACTTCAGGAATTGGTACAACAAATTGACCTCCCCAATCCCGAATGTAAGATATTTGTGCCATAATCTCATTTTTCAAATTCCAGGGCAAAATGAGTACATAGTCAGGCTTGGTTTCTGCAATTTTGTCTGGATGGAAAATTGGAATATGAGTTCCTGGTAAAAATTGACCCTGTTTGTAAGGGTTACGGTCTACTGTGTAGTCAAGAAAATCTGTGCGGATACCACAGTAGTTTAAGAGAGTATTTCCCTTACCTGGAGCACCATAACCAACAATCGATTTTCCCTCTCGTTTGACTTTGATCAAGAAATCTAATAACTTGCGTTTAGTTTCTTTGACTTGTTCACCAAAGGAAAAATAGTATTCTAATTGTGTAAACCCAGCCGCTTCTTCTCTATATTTAAGTTCTGATACTTGATGGCTAATTGCTTTAGAAGAATCTTCACTATGGCGGGCATAAATTCTCAAAGAACCGCCATGAGTAGTTAATTCTTCTACATCAAAAATTGTCAACCCGTGAGCAGCAAAAATCTTTTCGACGGTGAGGAAAGAAAAATAAGAGAAATGCTCATGGTAAATAGTATCAAACTGATTTTCCTCGATTAACCGCATCAGGTGGGGAAATTCCATAGTAATTACACCATGCGGTTTGAGGATAATTTTCATCCCTTTAACAAAATCATTGAGATAAGGTGTGTGAGCAAGGACGTTATTTCCTAATAATAAATCTGCCTGTTTGCCCTTTGCAACCTGTTCTTTGGCTGTCTCCTGTCCAAAAAATTTGACAACTGTAGGAATGCCTTTTTTAATTGCTACCTCAGCAACATTTGCTGCTGGCTCTATTCCCAGCGCTGGGATGTCTTTACCAACAAAGTATTGCAGCAAGTAGCCATCATTACTAGCAATTTCTATTACCTGACTTTCCTGATTTAATTGGAAACGTTCTACTATCAAATCAACGTATTTCTTGGCGTGTTGTAACCAACTATCAGAGTAAGAAGAAAAATAAGCGTAATCGCTAAAAATATTTTCTGGACTAATGTATTCTTGGAGTTGAACTAAAAAACACTCTTCGCAAACATAGACATGGAGAGGATAAAAAGGCTCCACTTCATTAAGTTGTTTGAGACTGCGATAACTTTCACAAGGAGGAGACATACCTAAATCGACAAAAGTATGGTGCAACCCTGTCCCACAAAACATACAATTACCAGTTATTGGTTTGGGTAAATTCATAATTTATATTTTTTTGCCAAAATCAGGTTTTGAATTTAAGCAGTCCGCCAGAAGAAATCTTGATCGATTTGCTGAGTGCGAATGAGATACTCCAGTTGTTTCAGGCGAGTAAAGCCTCTAGACTCAAATGTTTCTCTATCCATGTCAATTTGCTGGAAGACATTATAGAGTTGTTGGGCACCGCGTTGGGCATCCCACTCACATTTGAATCCTGGTAAATTTTGGTTGATTTTATCAAACGAAACTCGATAGCTACGGTTGTCAGGATCGTGTTTACCAAAGCTCAATTGACAACCTGTAAATATATCTGCGACTATCTGAGCAATTTGTTTGACTTGATAGTTGCTATTTGTATCACCAACATTAAAAATTTGGTTGTGAATTACATCACGCGGAGCTTCTAAGGTACAGATAATTGCTTTGCAGATATCTAACAGATGCACTAGGGGTCGCCAAGGTGTACCATCGCTGTTCATCTTGATTTCTTTAATTGTCCATGCCCAACCTGCTAGATTGTTCAAAACAATATCAAAGCGCATCCTGGGAGAGGCTCCATAGGCTGTGGCATTTCGGAGAAAGGTGGGTGAAAAACCATCATCAGCAAGGAGTTTCACATCCTGTTCGACAAGCGCTTTACATTTAGCATAAGCTGTTTGGGGATTGATGGTAGACTCTTCGTGAACATAATCTTCAGTAGCAAAACCATAGACACTGCATGAAGAGGTGTAGATAAAGCGGCGGATTCCAGATGCTTTCGCCAACTTGGCCAAATCTACTGAGCCTTTATGATTAATATCGTAGGTGATATTAGGGGCTAACTGACCTAGAGGATCGTTGGAGAGTTCTGCCATGTGAACTACTGCTTCTACCCCTTGCAGGTCTTCTGTTGTGATGTGACGGATATCTTTGTTGAGGGTTTTGGCAGTTACCTTGGTGCCGTTATATAGCCAACCTACTTTATAAAAGCCAGTATCTAAACCAATAACTTCATGACCTTGTTGAATTAAGAGGGGAGCTAATAACGAGCCGATATAACCTTCGGTTCCAGTTACAAGTATTTTCATATCCTATGGTGCGATCGCAGTTTGTGGGGGTTTTAATTGAGTAGGGATACTATCTGAAATATTTTCTCCAGAAATAGCAAATAATTTAGTAGCAATCTCATCCCGGAGGGGAGCTGCTTCATCTTGAGTCAACCAAGTAAATAACTTTGCTATCGCTTGTGGAGAATGATCAAGTTTGAGAATTTCTTGAAGCATACGCAAAGCCCCTGTAACATTGCCAGCTTTTAGAGGGATTGCCATGCGTGTCAGACAATAATTGAAGTTATAGCTACGAGCTTGGGTTGTAATTTCTGCACAATACATAGCTGGAAGATAACTTTCAGAAATTTCTATACCTTGGCGAATTGAGGTCGCTAGAATACCAGATGATAAATCATCAGCTGTCAGTCTGTGGGAATGTACGCGGTAACGAGCTAAACTTCCCGGTTCATACCACCAATCATAAGAAACAGCAATGCGTTTATAGAGTTCCCATTCAGAAGCGCAAATTAACTGTGGATAATAACCTCCTATTTGTTCATGAGTAAGGCGACGAATGACAACCGCAGGCACCTGCAACGGACATGTCACACCAATTCGGGGCAAAAAATTTCGAGGG
Organism: Nostoc sp. CALU 546; assembly: GCF_048836525.1. Lineage (NCBI taxonomy): Bacteria > Bacillati > Cyanobacteriota > Cyanophyceae > Nostocales > Nostocaceae > Nostoc > Nostoc sp. CALU 546. The sequence goes on along the minus strand of NZ_JAWJTF010000044.1, from coordinate 26,638 downwards.
ATACCTTTATGGTTTTTAAACCAGGAAATTACTTCTCCTTTTGCAATTATTTTCCCTTCTTCATTGAAATATTCAAAATTTGTAAAAGCTGCTCCTACGGAATCTGGAGACTCTTGAAGACTTTGCTGGAGTTGTGTATAAAAGCCGGGAAGAACACAGTCATCATCATGCAGAACATGAATCCAGTGACCACGACTGAGGGAAATACCTGCATTGTGATTTGACTCGCCTCCAATATTTTGTGGATGGCGGTAATAACGGATTACTCCTCCCCCAATACTGTTCGCTAAATCAAACAAGGGTGGCGTACTGGCATTATCCATCACCAGAATTTCCATCTGCTCTGCTCCTGGCCATTGGATTAACACACTAGCCAGAGATTCGAGCAGATAATCGGTGCGGTTATAAACCGGAATCACCACAGTCCAAAACGGTCGGGGTTTCTCTGGGTCTGCTACACGTGGAATCGCTGGAAACTGATAAGCTCCAATAGTCACCTCGCCTTGGGAAATGGGGGGAGTAATGAGCATTTCTGGGGTGGTTTCAGCATTATGGTAAGCAGCTACCGCTTTGGCGTAGTGAGGATTGAGTAAAGTTAATCCTTGACGATATACAGAAATCGCCTCTGCGATCTTGTTTTGAGCTTGGTAAACCTGACCCAAATGAGTGTAGATTTCCCAGTTTTGGGGATTGAGTTTTAAGGCTTGGTGATAGGATGCGATCGCTTCTTCCCACTCACCATGTTCTTGCAGGATTTTCCCTAAGTTATAATATATCTCTTGCAAGTCTTGTCTTAGAGCGATCGCTTGTCGATAATAAGTAAGCGCTGTCTGGATATAGCCTGCTTCCTGAAGGGGAGTTGCTTCTTCCCGTGTTAACCAACTGAACAACTTTGCTACCGCTTTCGGACTACAATCTATTTTTAGAGCCTCTTCTAACACTTGCCAAGCTCCAGCCAGATTCCCAGCCCGTAAAGGAATTAGGGCAAATTGTAAACAAGAAAGAAAATGATGACTCCGGGATTTGGCCGTAATCTCAGCAGATTGTTCAGTGGGAAAATAACTCTCTGAAATTTCAATTGCACGGCGGATAGATAGCATCTGCTTCCCAGTCAATAAGAGTTCGCTGGTCACGTTGTTAGCATGTTGGCGATAACGAGCTAAGATTTCCGGCTCATACCACCAATCGTAAACAGCAGCAATACGTTTATAAACTTCCCAATCACTTGTATAGGTCAATTCGGGATGATATAAGCCCAATTGTTCGTGTACCTCTCGACGAATTACCACCGCAGGCATATTCAATGAGTTACTTACTCCAATGCGTTGCAGCCAATTTTTAGCAATCCCTCGCTGCTCTCCATACACTTGTTGGCGAAAAATTACTTCTCCTTTCTCGTTAATATTTTGATAACCCGTAAAAGCTGCTCCCACAGAATCTAAACACGCTTCTAGACTCTCTTGCAGTCGGGAATAAAAACCTGGGAGAATATAATCATCGTCGTGAAGTAAATGAACCCACCGACCACGAGTTAGAGCAACTCCAGCATTCCAATTTCCTGGCAGACCGAGGTTTTGCGGATTGCGGTAGTAGTGAATTATTCCTTGTCCAATACTATTCACCAGTTCAAATACTGACGTTCTACTAGCATCGTCCATAACGATGATTTCCATCTGCTCTTTCCCCTGCCATTGTGCTAACACACTGGCAAGGCATTCGAGTAGATAATCGATCCGATTATATACAGTTACTACTACACTCCAGAAAGGCCGCTTGTCTGTACTATCTGCTACGCTCGGAATAGCGGGAAACCTATGGTTGCCTACAATTATTTCTCTTAAAGGAATTAGAGGTGTTATTGTTACTTGTTGAGGGATTTTAGCCTCGTCGCTAGCTTCTACAGCTTTGGCATAGTGAGGATTAATCAGCTTTAAGCCTTGCCGAAAAGCTGCTGCTGCCTCATTGAGTTGCTTTTGTGTTTGGTAAATCTCTCCCAAACCCATATAAACTTCTCCATAGTTGGGGTTGAGTTCTAGGGCTTTTTGCCAGTAAGCTTCGGCAGTCTTCAAATCACCCGCATTTTTCCGCCCAAAACCCAATTTGTAATTCAATTGTGCATAATGGGCTTGTTTATCTGGGGAGAGTTTCCCTTGGGTATGGAGGGCATTCCCTAAGTTGACATCTGCTTCTATGCAGTTAGGTTGAACTTCCAGAGCTTTTTGATAGCAGGCAACTGCCTCGTCAAGCTTGCCTTGTTCTTGCAAGGTGTAGCCCAGATTATTATAAATCGGTGCTGCATCTGGGCGTAGAGCGATCGCTTGTTTGTAAGCTAACTCTGCTTCTGGTAACTGTCCCTGACCTTGGCGCAGATTACCTAAACTAAACCAAGTTTTCACAGAGTCCGGTTGAACTTGTGCAGCCTGACTCAGGAATTTTTCAGCTTCTAGGAATTTTCCTGTTTGCTGCGCCAGCATTCCTATGCCATACAAAGCCTCAGAGTAGTTTGATTGTATCTGATCTTTACCTTCTAAAGAGTCTGATTCACCTCCATATTCGGATTGAATTTGTAATGCCTGTTTGTATAGCGATTTAGCTTCATCCAATTGACCTGATTTATGCTTCTTAATCGCCATTTCAATGAGAGATTTAACATTATATGTAGAAATAATTTTAGTATTCATAGCTATAATAACCTTGGATAAAAACATCGCAATTAGTTGATATTAAAAATATTGCGATCGCAATCATCAATATTTTATTATTTTGTATACTTTGCAGTTTGTTAACTATAGTATTTACTACTTGTATTTAATTGCTGTAGAGGGTAAATGCACCTAATTTATGAAACACTTACTGAACAAAGTTTTTGGTGATAAGATAGCAGTGATTTTCCAATACTGAGACCATTGTGGGAAAAGTATTTCTCTAATTTAGATACATTTGCCCTGCAATAATTCCTAAATAAACGTTATTGAGTCAGAGGTAATTAGGTTAGAAGTCACATCTGAAAGCAGTAATTTTCCTTGAGTTATTCCAGTATTAAAATCGAAAAGAACACCATCATTTGTATCGGTTATTCGGCCTTGAGAGAACATCTGATTTAACCAGTGGTCAGTATTCACCTTACCCCAACCCTGAAATACAATCTTATCGATACCAACCTCGAAATCTTGAATGATATCAAATTCACCTTTGAACAAGCTATCGCCACGGTTGAAAACAAATTTGTCATTACCTTCGCCACCAACCAAAATATCACTACCACGACCGCCAATTAAAGTATCATTGTCCCAACCGCCATGAAGTTTATCATTACCCTCATCACCATATAGCCAATCATTACCTTGACCACCTTCGAGGATATCATTACCTTTCTTTCCATCTAGGCAATCATTACCTAAGCTGCCATAAATCTTATCTGCAAATTTGCTTCCTTTCAGCTTATCATTCTTAATCGTGCCATAAATAACATCTTGTCCCAAGTTGTCAATTAAAGTATCTCCCAAAAATTTAACTTCACTGACGTTAATTTCTACTATCGTTATGTCGGTGCTTTTCTTAAACCTATTGTGATAACGACCAATAGCATTTCCTGTTAGCGAGTCTTGTCCATTGTCACCATCAATATCAGAAGTTTTATCTCGATTAATGAGATTAACATTACGACTACCAGCAAGCCTCAAATTAGCAATTTCTTTAGAGGAAACTAAGTTACCCTCAATACCAAAATAATCTAAGACTTTTGGCTTATTGGGATTTGTGGTATCTAGTACCAAGAAAGAGGTTTTTGACCTAGCTTGGTTATATTCAGCATCACGATTTTCAATTTCTTTAGCTGATAGTGATAAATCTGCGGAAAAATCGAAAGAGAAAGTTTGGTTAGCGCCAACGGCAAAATTAGCGACAACCTTTGTTTTGCTATTGGCACTTCCCGAAAAAGAACCATCTAACCCAATGCCATTACTATCAGTAAATAGTGTTGAAAAAGCTGGATCATTGTCAAAAAAAGTTGCTCCAGCTTCAGCAATAGCTAAAGTCACACCACCTTTAACTAATGTGTCAGTCTGAGCTTGAGTTAAAGTTCCTGAAGGACTTTGACTATAGTTGAAGAAAACAGCAGATCCTTGAGCGTTAGCAAAATTAGGGTTTGGGTTTGGATTTGTAGCAGTTGATTGTAAAAATATAGTTTCTGATGACATAAAACCTCTGCTTATCCTATTATGTGGGTTTTCTGTAATAGGCTACTACATTAACGTGTTACAAATATTTGACTTCATCAAAGTTTCACAGTGATCTTCGGTATTACTTAGCTCTCCAGACTTTAAAATTAATAATTTATATTTGCTTTATATAACTTGATTTATAACTTAACAAAATTTAGTAGCTATTAAACTTTAGTTAAAAAGACTATTGACTAGGGACTAAGGATTTGGTGACTTAGTTTTTACTCCTCAAAATTCTGGAAGAAGCTTTGAATAAAGAACATATTTTTCACAATTTACTATTATCTAGTAAAGAGCACTACCAATAATTTTAGTAAGGAGTGCGATCGCGGCGACTAGTTGACTTATAAGCTTGTAAATCAGAGCCTTTTAGCAAAAGAAACAGCCCTACTTTATTAAGAGATAATCATCCAGGATAGAAGTAGTTTTCCTAGAAATTAATTAGCTTTAACTAAATGTTATTGATTGAGAGTTAATCTGACTAGCACTCACACCTGAGATTAGTATTGTTTCTTGATTAAAGATAGAATTTAATTTGAGTATAGCACCATTTTCAGTATCTATTATGTTACCTAGTTGTAACCATAGGCTAGTATTAATGTAACCCCAATCATTCAATACAATCTTATCAATACCAACCTGGAAATCTTTAATAACATCAAAGTCATTTCTCAGCAAGGTATCGTCACGTTTGAAAGTAAATGTGTCATTACCATCACCACCAACTAAGACATCATTACCACTACCACCAATCAGGATATCATTGCCCAAACCGCCATAGAGTGAATCATTGCCATCGCCACCATCTAGCCAATCATTACCTTGACCGGCATCGAGGTTATCATTACCATTTTTTCCATATAACTTATCATTCCCCAAGCTAGCATAAATTTTGTCCGCACCGTTGGTTCCTGTTAGATTATCGTTCCAAATCGTTCCATAGATAACATCTTTACCCAGATTGCCGATTAAAGTATCTCCTGCCAATTCAACGGCACTGATATTAATTTCGACTACAGTTATATTGGTATTGCTAGTAAAATTCCGCCGATAAGTCCCAATAGCAGTACCATTGAGGAAGTCAGTACCATTGTTGCCATTAATATCAGAACTTTTATCACGACTGTTAATCGTAATATTGCGACTATTACCAAGGATCAGATCACCGATTTGATTAGAAGATATTAAGCTACCCTGAATGCCAAAATAGTCTAAAAGTTTGGGCTTATTAATATCTGTGGTGTCTAACACTAAAAAAGTACTTTTAGACTGAGCTTTGTTATATTCAACTCTGGAATTTTCAATTTCTTTAGCCGTCAGTGCAAAATCTGCTGAAAAATCAAAAGAGAAGCTTTGATTAGCACCAACTGTAAAACTAGCAAGTACCCTTGTTTCACTGTCGGCACTACCTGTAAACTGACCACTTAATCCAGTAATGCTAGTATCAGTAAAGAGGGCTGAAAAAGTTAGATCATTGTTTAAGAAAATCGCTTGAGCTTCAGCAATAGCTAAAGCAACGCCACCTTGAACTAATGTGTCTGTCTGGGCAGTAGTCAAAATCGCTGAAGGACTCTGACTGTAATTGGAAAAAATAGTCCCCCCTTGAGCGGTAACAAAATTAGGGCTGGGATTAGGATCGGGATTTCGATAGTAATTGAGAGTGAGAGTGGAATCGACATCGAGATTGAGACTGGGAGTCAATAAGTCCGAAAGTGTAGCTAGTGTTGACATATAATTCTCTGTTTATCTTATTAATAAACAATTTAAAGTGTAAATATTTAGGGAGTAATTATTTTGTAGTTTTCGAGACGCGATAAATCGCAGTCTCTACAAATGTTTTGGTCTTATCTGAACTGTATGGATTTATCGAGGACTTGCTTCGCTTTTAACAGCACTTTTAAATAAGTTAATTGACTATTCCAAGCTGAACGTGGAAGCAGGGGTATTTTCTCTAAGTCTTCAGATGGTGATAAATCTAGGTCTGTTGTTTTTTCTGAATTTTCTGCCATGATTTATTGCCTTGCTAGCGAGTAAGAAACTTCGGGTTGTTGCTGCCAACTTTCAGGCCACTTAATGCTGTCAGCGCTAAATCGTAATGGGTCGTTTGCTGGTAAAGGAGTGTTTATAGGCTCGACAATTAGCTCAAATTCACCATTATCAAAAGGTAGACCTTTAGCTTTCACCTTGGGAATTACACGCTCCCGCAGGTCTTGCGCCTCATGAACAAGGGCACGATGATGGCAGTAAGGATTATTACCTCTCTTGTCAAAGAAAACATGGGCAGTCCAACTGCAACCGCCACGACAAAGCTCGGCATATTCGCAGGTTTTACAAAAGCCCCACAGGTGTTTTGTACCTTCAGGTGTTCCTGCTCCCAGATTCAAGCGCAATTCGGCTGTATTTTCAATAATGTCATGCAGCGATCGCTCTCGAATATTACCACCTGTGTAAGCGGTAGTTGGCAACGAAGGACAACCTTTAATCGCTCCGTCAGCTTCTATTCCCAAAGTTGAGAGTCCTGCACCGCAACCTTGCCAAAATGAAAATTCATGCTCCTTACCCCGTCCGCGCAACAGCCGTTCATAAGGGCCGTAATAACCAATATTATTTCCCGCCTGGAGTTGTACACCCTCTTGGTAAGCACGCCCCGCGACACGGGCGATCATCGGATAGATATCCAACAGTTCATAGGGTTGGAGAAGGATGTCTGCGTTGTCGGCTGCATTCCCCATTGGCACGGTCAGCTGAATTTGCCAAGCACGGGCACCTGCATCACGAATGCACTCATAGATACGCGGAAACTCTGGTGCTGACAAGCGGTTAATTTGAGTATTGCAACCGAAGGAAATACCTACTTCTCGTAGATGACTCATGGTTTTAAATGCATATTTCCAAGAGCCTTTTTTTCCCCGCAGACGATCATGAGTTGTTTCTAAGCCATCAATAGAAACAGAGACAGTCCGAATCCCTGCTTCTTTCATTTTCTGTGCAGTTTCTAACGAAATGCCATAACCGCCGGTAGTCATACCACATAGCATCCCTGCGTCATTGATAGCTTTGGCAATCTCTAGCCAATCTGGACGCAGAAATGCCTCACCACCGATGAGAGTAACTTCTTTAATTCCAACTTCTGCCATTTGCTTGACAAGATCCAAAGCTTCCTCTGTGGAGAGTTCCTTGGTGCGTTCATGTCCGGCGCGGGAACCACAGTGACTACAAGCTAGATTGCATTTTAAGGTAATTTCCCAAACTGCGTAGCTTTTGCGATGATATGTCATAAGTTAACTCTCAATTTCGGTTTTAGAAGTTGACTTGAACCGACGGAAAATCAGGACTTAGAAAATTCTCAAAATAAATTTTTCCACAAGTCGTAAAAAGTCAGCTTGGAGGGCAAACTAATCACGGTTACAAAACCACTTTCAACAGCAGTATTTTGCAACAAGTTAGAGGATGTTTTCTCAATTACCGGATTACCATCAACTGCGACTGTTACAGTAGCTATAGCATTATCGCCAAATGCTCCAGCTATTCCTGTAGCATTTTTTGTAAAATCACCGTCTGAACCAGATGTAGCACTACTATTTGCACTAACAAAAAGGTAACTTGTTGAACCAAAAGCGAATGCCTCAGATGTCACGCTCACTCCAGCAGAACCTAGAATCAACTCGTCTTTGGGAACACTCTCTAAATAGGGTAAATCAACTATTAGCATACTTAGACAATGAACTTTTTTGACATTACTTTAAACTTTGCACCCTGAAATTTCATTCTTTGATTAGGCTATGCTAGTTCTTCTGGAATAACTACTCCATACATTGGTTGTAGAGGCGGATCAAGCGGGTCAATTACTATGCCATACATTGGCTGCGGGTCAATTGGCTTTGGTTTTGGCCATGGTTGTGGATGATCGTCTTCGGGAGGCCAGTGTATTACCCCATATAGTGGCTGGACAATTCTATCACTGATTCTTGTCAAGCCACCAAAAGCTCCTAACAATTCCTCTTCGCTGAGATCGTGAAATTCGCCTAGCTCTTTTAATTCTAATATTTGGATGGCGGCTGTTTCAAATTCTTTTTGAGAAAAATTATAGCCACCATTTTCTAAAGCTTTTTTCACTTCTTCAGCTTTCTCGCTCATTAGTTGACTGCGGAAAGCTTCGTCTTTGACTATTCTGACAAGGAACTCTTTAACTTTCTCAAAAATTGCTAAGGACATATTTTTGCTGTCTCCTTTGATATCAGTTTGGGGGTGTAAAAGTCAGCTAGTATTTCCAGTAATCATCAAGTTTGCAAATATATAGAAGGATCTGCTGCTTGACGTAACTGCTCAGATGAAGAATAGTTATCTGTGATGATTTGCGGACATCGCATACAGGCTGCTTTACCTTCTTGCTGCCACCAGCGACAATCTCGGCGGATAGAACAAGGTGGTAGTTGCTCTACTACTGCGGGCAATTTCTCTACAATTCGCATTGCGAGACGACAGTCTTTGCCGTTAAAATGCTGACAACCCGATTCCGCGCAGGATGCGGCCGTGCGAAAAATTTCAGCAGGTGTAACTGGGCTAGCTTTTGCCATCACTTCATCTGTGATAGGTAGAGGTTGTTTGAGATAAGTTACACGAGGTGCTGCGATCGCTCCAGCAATTACGCCGAAAACAACACCATCCACAGATTCGGGTCTAGCACTGGGGCAAAGGGTAGTCTGAGCAGTAGTAATGTCTTCCATGAATTGTCCCTCCACCGAAAGAGTATTTTTAAAACTTGAAGGCTAAGAGTTAGGAAAGTTGATATTTTTCGTCATCGGGTAATGCAATCAGCCCAACTACAAGAGGGGGACAAATCCCCTTCACTGGAAGTTTAGTTGTTGGATAAACGACTGGTTCATCATCAGGTAATGCAATCAGCCCAAGTACAATTGGTGGACACAATGGGTCAATTTGCTTATACTCTGTATCTGCAATTTGCGAGGTTAAGCCACCCATAATCCCTGCGGCTTCTTCTTCAGATAAACCTAACAAAGCCTCTTCTGTTTCTAATAGCTGTCTTCGTGTCATTGCATTAGTAACGGCATCAGCAATTAGGTCATTTATTTCCATTTGTTGGTTGGCTTTTTTGCTTGTCTCCATTTTTTTCCTCTTAATTTATGACTAAATGTTGTCTAAGTCTTATTGCAGATCCTTAATCTAGTTGAACCATTGGATAACTGGAACACCTCCACTAGTAGCTTGATTAAGAAATGTGAGATTAGCGTTAGTCTGATCTCGTAAAGTACCTGCGACTTCATTGATGGAGGTTCCAACTACAACTCCTATTAAATCAAGGAAAGATGGCGACGTACTAACAGCATTAGTCCCGAAAATATAAGTGTCGGTAATTGAAGTAGTGGGGTTAAATACGTTCTGGATTCTATAAATTAAGCCTTTTTGCACTTGAATCAAATCACCTGCATTAAAGTCTCTTGCAAAGATTCCAGCCGTACTGGTTTCCTGACCGATAATGGCAATGTCTGCACCAGTTGTACCACTGCCCAAGTAGTAAAATTCATTACTACCTCCCAGAATAAATCGATCATTATTGGTTCCGCCAGTTAAGACATCAACCTCTTGGAATCCTCGATTACCAAAACTACCGATAGTAATAGCAGAAGCATTTCTGCTACTAGCACCGACACCAATTAGGGTGTCATTGCCAGCACCCCCAATTAGGGTGTCATTGCCACCATTTCCAATTAAGAGGTTATTGCCAGCGTCACCAGTTACCCTATCTGCGAAGGCAGAGCCAGTCACATTTTCAACGTTGGCGAGTGTATCCGTACCACTAAGTCCGTCGCTAGCAGTTCCGGTTCCCAAATCAATGACAATACCCGCTGTACTGGAAGAATAATCTACTTGGTCGATACCAAGTCCGCCATTAATAATGTCATTACCAGCTCCTCCATCAATGAAGTCATTGCCATCGCCGCCGTCAATAATGTCATCGCCAGCACCTCCAAGCAAGAGGTTGTTACCTGCATTGCCGGTGAGGGTGTCGTTGAAACTTGAACCTGCAACTTCTTCAATGCTAATTAGTGTGTCAGTACCACCGAGTCCATCGTTAGCTGTACCAGTAGCTAAGTCAACAATCACTCCCCCTAAACTGGAGGAATAATCTGCTCGGTCACTTCCAATACCACCATTTAAGGTATCATTACCAGCGCCTCCCACAACGGTGTCATTGCCAGCACCTCCATCCAGGCTGTCATTACCAGACCCGCCACTGAGGAAGTTATTGGCTGTATTGCCGGTGAGGGTGTCGTTGAAACTTGAACCCGAAGCTTCTTCTATTTCGATTAGGGTATCAGTGCCGCCTAGTCCATCACTGGCTGTACCTGCTGTGAGGTCAACGTTGACTGCTGAGGTACTAGAGGCATAATCGGCGCGATCGCTACCAGCACCACCAGTCAGTGTATCATTACCAGCACCACCATTCAGCGTATCATTGCCAGTGCCACCATTGAGCAAGTTAGCAGCAGCATTTCCAGTCAAATTGTCGTTGAAATTGGAACCAACTACGTTTTCTAGGTTGGACAACGTATCAGTATCATCGAATCCATCACTAGCGTTACCTGAACTCAAGTTAACGGTGACACCTGCAAAACTGGAAGAATAATCAATTTGGTCAGTACCAGCACCACCATCAATGGTGTCATTACCAACCCCTCCCACAAAGAGGTTATTTGCAGTATTTCCGATCAGACTATCATTAAAGCTAGAACCAACGACTTCTTCAATATTAGTCAGGCTATCTGTTCCCCCAAACCCATCGCTAGCAGTACCAGTTGCTAAGTTAACGGTGACACCTGCAATGCTGGAGGAATAATCAACCCGGTCAGTACCATCGCCACCATCAATGGTGTCATTACCAGGCCCGCCGACGAAGATGTTATTTGCAGTATTTCCAGTCAGGTTATCGTTGAATGTGGAACCGATGACATCTTCAATATTAATTAGGGTATCAGTACCAACACTTGTCCCCCCGGTGGCGATGCCAGTTGCCAGGTTAACAACAACTGCCCCTGCACTCCCGGAATAATCCACACGGTCAGTACCAGCACCGCCATCAATGGAGTCATCGCCAGCCCCTCCAACAAAGACGTTATTCCCTGCATTGCCAATTAAGGTGTCGTTGAAACTAGAACCAGTCACATCTTCAATATTGAGCAGCGTATCGGTGCCACCCAAGCCATCAGTGGCGATGCCAGTCGTCAGATTAACAACAACTGCCCCTGTACTGGAAGAATAATTTACCCGGTCAGTACCAGCACCGCCATCAATGCTGTCATTGCCAGTCCCACCGATAAAGAAGTTATTGCCCGTATTGCCAATTAAGATATCGTTCAAAGCAGAACCGACAACTTCTTCAATGTTAAGTAGCCTATCACTGCCACCCAGCCCATCACTGGCGATACCAGTGGCAAGGTTAACGTTGACAGCTACCGTACTGGAGGAATAATCTACCCGATCAAAACCGGCACCTCCATTGAGGGTGTCATTACCCGCTCCACCAATTAGAATATCGTTACCAGAACCTCCATCCAGACTGTCATTACCAGCGTTTCCGATGAGACGGTTATTCCCAGTATTGCCAATTAAGATATCGTTGAAGTTAGAACCAGCCGCATCTTCAATATTGATCAATATATCGGTAGTGCCAAATCCATCGCTAGCGCTACCAGTTGCTAAGTTGACATTGACTGCGGCTGTACTGGATAAATAATCAACCAGATCAGTACCACTGTTACCATTCAGGTTGTCAGCACCAGCCCCACCAACCAGAGTGTCATTACCAATATTGCCATCAAGGGAGTCATCGCCGCTGCCGCCATCAAGGAAGTCATTATCTCCACCGCCATCGAGGAAGTCATTACCATCCTCGCCGTAGAGCAGGTCACTCTGTCCATTACCCAAGATGGTATCTTCTCCTGCACCGCCTCGCAGTATATCTACGCCACCGCCATTAATGTCGCTACCACTAGCCCCTTGGATAAAGTCATTACCGTCACCGCCATCGATGAAATTATTGCCACTGACTCCTGAGAGGACATCATTGCCTGTCCCACCGCGAATCGTATCATTACCTTGGCCACCCTGAATGGTGTCATCGTCATCGCCACCCTCTAGACTATCGTTGCCACTTCCTCCATCCAAGAAGTCATTACCCGTTCCGCCCAATAAGGTGTCACTACCACTATCAAGGCCACCAAAGAGGAGATCATTACCAGCGCCACCATCTAAGGAATCGTTTCCTTGGTCGCCCTGAAGTAAATCATTTCCTCCTAACCCTAATAAAGTATCGTTCCCAAAACTTCCATAGAGCTGATCGTCTACAGCAGTTCCTTCAAGTAAGTTATTGCTACTATTTCCTCGTCTGAAAACCATAAGTTTTATCTCCTTAATTTTTCACTTTAAATTTTTCGAGTTTTCCTATTAAGTTGAATTAATTGTCTGATCCAAATTTATAGTGACTTCAATTGGATAAGTTCTTGGTGCTGAGTTTGGTAAATCTGTTCTAAATTCATGTTGGCTTCCCCATGTTGAGGATTTAGCTCTAAAGCTTTTTGATAGCTACGCCTACGCTGCTTTTATCTCTCCTTGTTTTTGCAGTACTACCCTTAAGTTATAATGAGCTTCTACCAAATCTGGCTGTAGTGCGATCGCAGCTCGATAGTAAAGAGCAGCAGTTTTCCAATCAGCTGCTTTTTGGCGAGCAATGCCAAACTTATAGTTGAGTTGAGCATAGTAAGTTTGTTTCTCGATTGAAAGCTTTCCTTGGGCAAAAAGCGCATTCCCTAAATTGACATCTGCTTCTGTACAGTTGGGTTGAAATTCCAGAGCTTTTTGATAAGATGCGATCGCTTCTTCCCACTTACCTTGTTGTTGCAAGGTATAGCCCAAATTGTTGTAAATTGTCCCCGCATCTGGTCGGAGAGCAATAGCTTTTTTATAAGCGACTTCTGCTTCTGGCAATTGCCCTTGAGTTTGGCGAAAATTGCCTAAACTAAACCAAATTTTTACAGAGTTAGGCTGAACTTGAGAAGCTGCACTCAAGAATTTCTCTGCTTCCTCGAATGCACCTTTCTGTTGTCCCAGCATTCCTAACCCATATAGTGCTTCTGCATAATCTGGCTGTTTGTCGATAATCTGACGATATAACTGTTCTGCTTCATCCAGGCGATTAGCTCGATGATGTTGAACTGCAAGTTTAAAAGCTTCAGTAACATCTTTGGTGTCAAATTTTCTGGATTTATTAACCAGCTGCAAAAGAAAATCTTCCAGCGCTCTGACTGGTTTTAAATCGCCATATAGTTTATGTTTGTTTTCTGCGACTTGCTGGGAGATATATTGACGATATTCAGCATCTTTCCCCAGCCGAATAGCGATGTTTACGTATTCTTCTTTATTGGAGGCGATCGTTTCTTCTATACCCATCATCTTCAAGATGGCTAGAGAATGTCGTCCCCGCATCAGTTCTCCTGGTAAAGTAACAACCGGAATATTGTGAGCAATAGATTCCAAAGTAGAGTTACATCCAGACCAACCAATACTATCCAAAAAGACATCAGCTAAGGCTGTAGTACCAGCAAAAGCCTGACTCTTCATCTGAGGCAAAAATAAACAGTGATTTTGGTAATTCAGCCCTAATTCTTCAAAAGCACGGTTTAAACGCTGGCGAAATACTTCTGTAACTTCTTCACTCTCATGTTTAATAAATACAAACTTAGAATTCCCCAATTCCTTCGCAATTAGGGGGAACACATCATCATGATTGGGCAAGTATTTATACAAAGATTGGCAACACCAGAAGAGAATTTCATCTTCTTTTAAACCTATATCTGCCTTCGTAATTGCTTGCGGTTTAATTGCCAAAGGTGTATAATGAATAGATAAATTTGGTAGTTTAACTAGCTTTTCTGTATAGTGTTCTTGAGCATTTTCTGATTCCATTAAATCACTGCTCAAGTAATAGTCAATAGTTGGTAGTCCACTAGTATCAGGATGCCCCCAAGATGTCATTTGAATTGGCGCTAGTCTTAAGCAACCCATTTGTACAGTCATTGAGTCCATTCCAAATTCTGGAAAAATCAGGATGTGTAATTTATCTTCAGTTATCGCATCACACCATTGTTCAATTGAGCGAACGCCTTGAACAAATTTATCCAAAACTTGAGCGGCTCTGATTGTTGAATTATCTTTGGTTGTTCCAGTGTGATAACCAAATACTTCAAATTCACTTCTATCGAGATTTTCTACCCAACCCTTAATAGGGATTTTCCAATTAGAATGATTGCAGAAAAATCTAGAGACAATACCAACCCGAACCTTTTCATTTTTATCTAAGTTCGGGAGAACAAGCGGTTTGCTCCATTGGGTATAGCGACTCGACATGATCTGACAAATCATTTGTCCGTAAGTTCGCTGTAAATCTCGGTCATTTAAACCTTGATATGCGAGATAAAAAGGCTGTAATGTGCCCACAGCTTCAGATGATTTTGCTTGTTCTTCTTGTTTAGTTAATTGATAGCTTTCAGCTAAATTTTGCAAATGCTGTTGATACTGATTACGGCTTAATTCAATTTCATCAACACTAGAATATATAATAGGTAGCTGACTGATACAAATACCTAATTTAGCAGGAGCATAATTTGGGGCAATTTTTAAAGCTTTCTCAAATGCTCTGATTGCTGACTCTAATTTACCGTTTTGTCTGAAAACAGTTGCTAAATTGTAATGGATGATATTTATATCAGGCTGAAGTTTGATTGCTTCTTGATAAGATTCAATAGCAGCATCAAATTTGTTGAGTTTCTTCCAAATATTTCCCAAATTATTATGGGTTAATGCCAAATCTGGTTTAATATTTAACGCTTTTTGATATGCTGCTATTGCTTGCTTAAGCTTACCTTTTTGCTGCAAAGTATGCCCTAAGTTGTGATAGGCATAAAAAGAGTCTGGTTGAATTTTTATTGCTTGTTGGTAAGACTTGATGGCATCATCTAACCGTGCCTGTTTTTGAAGTACATCTCCTAAATTATTATGAACTGATACTAAATCTGGCTGCAATGCAATAGCCTGCCGATAGTATAACTCTGCAATCCTCAAATCACCTGCGTTTTGTCTACCTAAAGCAAATTGCTGATTTAAGTCTGCATAGTAAATTTTTTCCTGCGATGACAGCTTTCCTTGGAGGTGGAGAGCATTACCGAGATTTGCTTTTACTTCTATGCAGTCGGGGAGAATTTCCAGTGCTTTTTGATAGCAAGCGATCGCATCCTCTAGCTTACCTTGCTGTTGTAAACTATACCCTAAGCTGTTGTGTACTGCCGCTATTTCTGGCTGTAATTGTAAGGTGGCTTGGAAAAATGATTCTGCATTTTGATATTCTTTTTGCTGTTGCGCCAGCATACCTAAGCCGTATAGTGCCTCCGCTTGTCTGGGATTTACCTCTATAATTTGACGATAAACCTGTTCGGCTTGGGTGAAGCGCTTGGCTTGGTAATGTTGAACAGCGAGTTCTAGAGACTCAGGAAGTGTAGTCATAACTTATACATCTGATATGTCTTTCTATTGCTACACCCACCAGGAACTTGAGTTTCTGTAACCTATAGCTGAAGTCGGTTTTAACCGATTAAAATTCTGATTTTTAGTATATTAAAACGAATCATCCTCATCTAACCTTCGGGGGGTTTACGATCAGGACGCTGTTATAGGGAAACATCGCAGACATAGCTACTACCCTAGAGTTTTAACTCAGGGCGGTCGAACTTTACATAACTATAGGTTGGGTTGAGGACTAAGCTTTGTAAAAATTTGTTGCTGAAACTATTATTTGAAATTAAACGGTGTAGTTTAAATGAATACCGAAAGCTCAAATGAGCAGAGAGCTTTCGGTAATTTATGAATCTAGTAGGCTTTCGAGCCGACTCTACTTGCAAGAGTTTATACTCATTGTAAGTGGAGTTTAATTTTTAGTTACCAGTACCAGATACGCTGAGTGCGTTAGCAGAAGCAACACCATCATTTGTGAAGGTGAAAGCGAAGGTTTCAGCAAAGCTGTTGTTACCCAATGCGGTAGCACCTGATTCAGAAGTAGCTAGGTTGCCGCTGACGTTAACATCAACATCTACGTTCTTGTCGATATCGATGGTTTCATTGAAGTCTACATCGATGTCTACGTCTTTGTCGATGTCGAAATCGCCATAACCGTAACCGTAACCAAAGCCACCGATAACTTCTTCAGAGGTGATTTCCAAGTAGTTCA
This sequence comes from Nostoc sp. CALU 546, assembly GCF_048836525.1. NCBI lineage: Bacteria > Bacillati > Cyanobacteriota > Cyanophyceae > Nostocales > Nostocaceae > Nostoc > Nostoc sp. CALU 546. The sequence goes on along the minus strand of NZ_JAWJTF010000044.1, from coordinate 10,117 downwards.
AGTCTGCAATAATCATTGATTTTCTCCTGAAATGATGTAAATTTTTTTAGCTTTTTTCGGCTAGCCAAGTTGTTTTTGGCTATGTACTAACTATAGTTGATTTACAGTGAAAGTCAATAGGTTTTTGAAAGTTTTTTAATTAGATTTGCTTATAGAAAAAAGATAAATTTAGCCAATAATCATCATATTTAATAATTTGTTTTCTGCTCTAAAAAAGCACAGCAAAATATGGCATTGATCGATTTAATCAATACCAGCAAAAGCTTCCAGAAATTATTCTAATTTCTGGGTATGTCAATTTTGTAATGTAGAATTTTATTTCTTAAAAGACCAAAGCTAAAAAAATAAACTATTTTTTAGCGCAGCAAATAGGCGTTTAAAATATTTTATATTTCTAAGAATCAACCCTAAAAAAGGGAGATTGTCAGCCATAAAAATATTTGACACTTAATTAGCTATTGGGTGTTGGTCAATAACAGATTTAAACTTGCTCTAGTAATTCCTCCTGCGATCGCATATTTGCGTCCGAGTCTAGCCGAGTGACTATTTTCATAGCGTTGATTTGTTGCTTTAACCAACCAGCAAAGGATTCTGTAATGATTTTTTGGCGCAACTGTTCATCTAATTTGGGTTGAATGACTTCTTCCACCCAAATTAAATGCACTCCTTTGGGAGTCGTAATCGGTTTGAGAGCTTCTGGTGGTGCAGCAGCAAATACGGCGGCTGCAATCTCTGGACGAAAATCTTTTCGGTATCGAATTCCCTGGTATCCATAAGCACGGCGGGCTTCTGGCTCTGAGATATATAGACGAGCGATTTCTGGAAAATTGACTTCGCCTTCTTCTAGAGCATAAAAAAGCTCTAAAGCCAAATCTCGATCCTCTAAGACGACTTCATAAGTAACGGCACTGACATAATCCAGTTGACGTTCATAAAAGTGCTTTTCGAGTTGAGCAGAAAATAAATGATTTGCTAACTTCCGCGAAAGGACGTTGTTGTAGGCTAATTCTTCAAACTCATTCACAGACAAGTGGTGTTTTTCTAGCCATGTCCAGGTTTCTTTAGCTCTAACAAGTTTCTTAGCGAACCGTAAGTCATCTCCTTCTTGCTGTAGTTCTTCTGGTGTGACCGTAATTCCTAGCTCTTGGGCGGTTTCGGCAATAATGCTTTGCGATGCTATTGCTTCCACTAGATCAGGTATCTGACAAGAGAGTTTGAGACTGTGAATGATATCTGAACTGGAAATGTTTAGATTATGGGGCATAACATGATATCTCCAATAATTAAGGGGATTGGGAATTAGAGAAACTCTTCCTCAGTCCCGATCGCTCTGAACTAAATCTCTAAACCGCCTTTTTGCAGTTTCTTGAACGGATCTAGAACAAAGTCAATCACGCGCCGTTGACGAATGATGACATCAGCATTTGCTGTCTGACCGGCACCTAATGGGATACGTTTGTTGCCATTTTCGACATACTGCTGATCTAAGGTGATTTCTAGCTCATAGATTTCGACGTTCCCTTGGGGTGTTTGGCTTACTTTTGAGTCAGGAGAAATCCAAGTAACCTTCCCTGCGACAATGCCATATTCTTGGAAGGGATAGGCATCAAACTTGACCTTAACTGGCATTCCTAGCTTCAAGAAACCACTATCTTGATTAGGCATACTTGCTCTGAGTACGAAGTCTGCATTTTGGGGTGCGACTTGGGCAATCCTTTGACCTGGTTGGACTACTGCTCCCGGTTTAGTGGTGGGTAATTCAAAAATCACCCCATTAATTGGCGATCGCACCACTCGTTGCTGCATTTGGAGTCTGATAGATAGAATCTGGCTCTTAGTCTGAGCAACTTCTGATTGCACTGCTGTTATTTGTGTTTGTAGGTCTTTTAGCTGTTCTTGATTTTTCATTACAGCCAGTTTCCCAGCTTGCATCACGCTTTTATAGCTACTTTGTTCCCCTTGCAGCCGGAGTTTTGCTTGTTTGATATCAGACTCCAACGTATTGATAGTGACTTGATAACGATTTAGCTCTCCTGCTAACTGCAACTGTGCTTGTTTTATATCTGATAAAGACTTGTTGTAGAGTCGTTTGCTCTCTTGTTCTTCTTTTTTGAGTTGATCAATTTGGGTGGCAGAAACCGCACCATCCTGAACGAGCTTACTAAAGCGTTCAACTTGCTTAGAATCTATACTCAAACGAGTTTTAGCCGATTCTTGATCGTTGCGAGTGGTATAAATCTGCTGCTCTGCTTGCTTCACTAATGCTTGTTTTTCTAACTTTTGGAGGTTATAGCTATTTAGTTTGGCGTCAAGGTCTTGCTGTGCCTGGTTCACTTGAGCCATTTTTTCTAAGTCTTGGGATTTACTTTGTTGCTCCAAAAGGCTAGTTGACATTAGGAGTTGATTTTTAAGTATTTCCAGTTGCGATTGCCGATTTTGTAGCCCTTGCAATTTGCTCTGGATTTGTTGCAGTTCTGTTTCTAGGACATCAGAATCGAGTTCCAGTAGAACCTGACCGGCTCTGACTGTATCTCCTTCTTTGACCCGAACGGCTTTGACACTACCACCAGTTTGAGAGTCTAATTTTTGAGTTGCACCTTTAGGTTCTATCCGCCCTCTGGCGGTGCCAGTTTCATCTACTCGCGATAGAGTTGCCCAAGGCAAGAATAGACCAGAAAATACTATGAGTAGGTACAACAAACCACGAGTCCAAATTCGAGGTAAGGCATCGAGCAATTCTTCAGTACCGTAGTACAAGTCTTGACTGTTACTTTCTGCCTCTGTCTCCTCGTTAACTTCTACAGGTTTCTCTTGCTGTGTGTAACTTTGATACTCATCCCGCTCATCTTGGGTAAGTGGGGATGATCTGTTGGGATATGGCATAGTTTTATTTCCAATAAATTGTAGATGGAGTGAAAAAACAAAGTAGTCCCAAGTCCTCAGTTCCTAGACTCAACCGGTTTGAGCAAGTTGTTGGTGATTCAGGTAGTAGTAATGACCTTTTTTGGCGATTAATTCGTCGTGGGTACCGCTTTCTACCAAAACGCCCTGGTCTAAAACTAAGATCAAGTCAGCGTTGCGGACTGTAGAGAGACGATGGGCAATGATTACACTTGTGCGTCCTTGAAGAATTGTTTTGAGGTTGTTTTGAATAATTCGCTCAGATTCGGAATCTAGGTGGCTGGTGGCTTCATCAAACAGCAATAACCGAGGATTTCCGAGCAACGCACGAGCGATCGCTAGGCGTTGGCGCTGTCCTCCAGAGAGCATACCGCCGCCTTCACCAATTTGGGATTCATAACCCATTGGTAGTTTTTGAATAAATTCATCGGCTCCGGCATATTTTGCTGCTTGGATAATTTCTTCTAAAGAGGCATCTGGATGAGCGATCGCAATGTTTTCACGAATAGTCCCACCAAAGAGAAAAGTATCTTGGTCTACAACGCCAATTTGAGAACGGAGCGATCGCAAGGCAACAGCAGTGATGTCATGATCATCAATCAATACTTTGCCGTCTGTTGGTGGATATAAACCCAAAATCAATTTACTAAGGGTTGTTTTTCCAGAACCGCTACGCCCCACCACTGCAACCATCTGTTCTGGCTGAATTTCAAAGTTGAGATTTTCTAGTACGTTAATCTCACTTTCTGGGTGATAGCGAAAGGTGACATTCTGAAAGCGAATGTTACCGTGCAGCTTACCCAAAGTCTTCCGGGGCTTAGTTTCTAAGTCTTCTTCTGGTTCCGCCTCCAACACGTCATTAATGCGTTCAGTGGAAATCACAATTTCCTGTAATTGATTCCACAACATAGACAGCCGTTGGAAAGGACTCAAGACGTTACCCACCAACATATTGAAAGCAACTAATTGTCCAATAGTCAGGTCGCCATTAATTACCTGGGTTGCTCCATACCATAGCAATGCAGTATTGACAAAAGTTTGGATGACGCCACTGATAATTTGCAGGCGATTACCAATTATCTGAGCATTAAAGCCTTTTTTGACCAAATCATTCAGCAGTTCTTCCCAACGCCAGCGCACGGTCTGTTCAATTGCCAATGAACGGACGGTACGAATTCCGCTGAGGGATTCAATGAGATAGCTTTTTTCTTGAGTACCAGCAGTAAAAATCTCTCTGGACATCCGGCGCAAAATACTTGTGCTAGCCAGCGCCAAGATAAAAAATGGCGGTACTGTACACAATACAAATAATGACATTCGCCAGCTATAGGAAAACATCAAGCTCAGATAAACCACCAATGTCAGCATATCCAGCAAGATGGAGAGTGTCTGACCGGTGAGAAAGCGCTGAATTTTCTGGTTTTCTTGGATGCGCGAGATGATATCCCCAACAAAACGCGACTCGAAATAAGAAAGGGGCAAGCGGTAGGTATGTTTAATAAAACCTACGAGTAAGGAAACACTAATGCGGTTAGCAGTATGAAATAGAAGATATTGCCGTAGGGCGTTAACAGCGACACCAAACAACCCAAAAATAATCATCCCTAAACCAATGGCGTTTAAGGTTGTAACGCTACGCTGTACAAGTACTCGATCGAGCAAAAGCTGGGTGAATACTGGCGTTACCAATCCAAATAATTGGATTAATATCGAAGCTATAAAAATTTCTAGTAGTGCCCGATGGTGAGGTCTAATTAAGTCAAAAAACTTCCAAAAACTAATACTTTCGTCTTTAGCATCTTTTAGGAGAGCTGTAGGTTGCAGTAACAATGCATAACCACTCCAACCTGCTTGAAATTCAGCTTTTGTCAGGCTGCGTTGACCAAGAGCGGGATCACATACAACCACCCGCTTTTTGGTGATTTCATAGACGACAATAAAGTGTTTGCCTTCCCAGTGAGCAATTGCAGGTAAAGGTTGTTCTGCCAATTTATCAAGAGTCGCTTTCACCGGACGGGTAGAAAAACCCAGGTTTTCTGCTGTTGCTGCCATGGCCTTTAGGGATGCACCACTGCGGCTAACGTTGGTCATATCCCGAAGGCGATTGATACTAAAATGCTTGCCCCAATACTTACCAACCATCACCAAGCAAGCAGAGCCGCAATCGGCTGCGCTTTGTTGGGCATAAAAGGGATAGCTCTTAGTGAGGCGTTTCCACCAATGCCCTACTTGCACCTTGGGACTGGGAAAATAAAAATTTGATTTTTTTGGCTGTTGTTGTGATTGCTTCTCTCGTTGGGGAAAAGGAATAATTTTGGCTTTTGGAGATTGAGAAGTTTTTTCCCTAGCTCCCAGTCCCAAGTCGCCAGTTCCCAGCCCCCAGTCCCCAGTCCCCAGTCCCCAGTTTCCTAACTCCGGGAAGTATTGTAGTGCTGTTTGCCTCTGGTCGTTTTTCAGAGTGTAAGCAATCGTTGGTTGCGTTGCTTGCCAATCACCTTGTTCTGGTTGTGCAAAGATAGTGCCTGGTGTCAAAGAATGGCCTTGAGAATGCCGCAGTTGACCTCTGTACAATAGCCACAATTGCGAATCTTGGGATATTTGTGGACTTATAGAGCCAGGATCTAGTTGGTGTCGCTCAAAGAGAGATAAGGCTTTGAGCATCCCTGGAACTTGTGATGTATGACCCGGAAATTGTGAGGTTTGGCGACATAACAATAGCAGATCCCAAAGTTCTGCACGGGCAAATAGGCGATCGCGAATGCTGGGATACTTCTCTATTAATATTTGCAATGCCTCTTGCCTGAAATAGCCAAGTTTTAGGTTGGTTGAAGCTCTGACTACATAAGGACTAAAGTTAGCTTCGGGAAACAGAGTCAATTCGCCAAAACAAGACCATGCATCAAAGGTAGTGATTAAATTCTCAGAGCTATCCAACAGTCTGACTTTACCTGTGAGGATAATGTAGATACCAGGATTCGTCTGTGCAGATTGCCAGAACTGCTTTGCCACTGGTGGCTCCACAATCTCCATTTCTACCAGGAAGTTTTGTAATTCTTTTTCTGAAAGCTTTGCACCCAAGGTGTACAAGAGCTTTTCACCCAGATGTTGCTCATAAAGCACTGGTGGCATTTTTTCGTCTCCGCAACAGAATTTAGTTATCAGCCTGAATCAGATACAAAAGTTAATAAAAAATATTTTTGAATGCCGTAATTTCACTGAGGAAACCCTAAACCTCCTTAAAGTAATGTTGGGAGGAAAGAGCAGGGTAAAAACCTTCTCTTAAATACAAGGTATTTTTGTTTGGTGGACAGCCTTGCTCGTTGCACCAAGCCAAGTATTGATGTGATCAATGTTGATGTGACAATCACTAATGTGAATGCCCAAAAATTGAGCTAAAGCTTTGTTTAGCTAGACTTAGGCAAACATCAACTAATTGCATCAACAGACTCGACACCCTTATGGTTCGCTCATTTTGACAATCAGCGGCGTCTGTAATTGATGATTAAGAGGATTTATCTTCAGATCAAAATTTGGTAGATGCAGCGATGGCTATGGAAATTATTCCAGTTCTCAATCACCAACTGTCAAAATTTTTTCCATATATTGATTGTCAAGAGTTTGTCCTGGCTGAAAATTAGCTTTCAGGCTCTTGAACAAGACCTAACTCGGAAATAGCCTTAAAAGTCTGATTTCAGGCATTCTTAGTTTTTTAACAGCCTTGTCTTGACTAAAATGGTGTGACATAATTGTATAAATTGCATTGAGTCGTAAATTATGGGCAAAGTTAATCCATTGCAGTTGTGTGACCAAAGCCTGACAGCAAAAATACCACAACTACATGTCTGATTAACCTTGTAGGGTTAATCAGGGATTTACACAATGTGCAATTAGTGCCCGGTGTTATTCCCCTAGGGTTTTGCGAGTCTAGGGGAGAGCCTCCGGGATAGCCTCAGTTTCAAGGGTGCAGCCTCAATCACTCACTGAAAAGCTAGATTTGGATAGGCTACAGGAATTAGAGGACTATAAAAATTCTAAAGCACATCATAACTCTTAGAGATTTTACTAATCAGGAAAAATCTCACTTAAACAAGTACTGTTTAAGTCGGCTCACAAGATTCTACAGCGAATCCTTTGGCAGCCATGTTTATATCTTTAAGGGAACATCTAGCAAGTCACTTAAGTTCATATCATACCTCCGGTAGTGTCATAAATGCAAGTGATTAAAAAATATTTGCAAACATCATATTTACATCATTAGACACCATTAGTCTACACCGATCAACTTTGAATTGGAAGAATTTAGGACTTTCTTAATGTATTTTTTTTGAAAATCATCTAGTAGATAGTCTCTAGCAGAAAAAATATATTTACAACCATTTATATATGAAATCTGTAAGCAGATAGGCAGCGTAGCATGATGGAAGTGATGATGGCGGATGTTGTCTTCTTAAGGCATATAGTAAGTTGTTTAAATTAGCAGTGAGGTTAAACACGTTAATACTGTGATCAAGCACACACACTAGGAAATTACCACAACCATAGCACTTTCGCCATGCGAAGATATAGCAGAAATGCATATTGCAGCTTGATATAAGTTCAAAAAAATCCCTCATATTTAAATGAGCCTATAGTTAAAAAAATGAGAATAAGTCGCAAGTTCGTTTTTTCAAAATCTAGGATTGCGATGCGATCAAGTAAAGTACTAAATGCGTAGGCAGGGAACTCTTAACAGGAAACTCTTAACAGGAAACTCTTAACAGGAAATAAGGGAATAAATAAGTCGGCACGATAAAACGTATGTATATTGAGTTTTGTAAAAAGTGTGGAATGGCCAATTTCTAAACTGTTTTTTTGATTTTACATCTCGTCACAATTGTATGCAATTTGGCGATCCGTTAAGTGGAGCGATCGCTGAATCCTCTGGTTTGTCTTGCTCTGTGAAAGCAGTTTGTGTCATTCTTACAGAAGTCATTTAACTACTAAAACTCGACCGATTTTGCGTAGTATAAATTACTTGCGTAATGACTGATATCGAGGTCAAAAACTGACGAATAAAAGAAAGCAGGATTTAGGCTATATGTAGTTGCGATCGCTTAACTCCGATAGAAGAATCTATTAAGTTTGCAGGAATATCAATTTTTCGCGGGATGGGATTCAGTAGTAGTAAAGCGAGTGCTTTGTATCTCGGTGTTGCTACTAGTACGCGAGACTGGCTGGCTAAGAGGTTGTTTGAAAAGTATTTGGCTGTAATTTTAGGCACTTATAGATCCCCCCTAACCCCCCTTCTACGGTGTGCACACAAGTCCTAAAAACCTAGCTTGATAAGCATTTCCTCGTTCCCAGTCTCCGACTGGGAATGCATTCATTGAGTCTCTGACTCAATATCTGACTAGAGGCAGAGCCTAGGCTGTTGACTTTGTGCCTTTTTGGAGGGTAAAAGTTCATGCAGTTTCTGTGTCGTTAGTGTTGGCTGAAAATAAAGTTTTTCTCTTTGAGAGCATAGATTGTCCAAAAACTTCAGAGAGCCATTCTTCAACATCTGTAAAACTAATGTTTTCCAGTGCATTTTTAATAACGGAGGTTGTTAAATTCATGGTAGATAAACAAATAGTTAATAACATCTGCCCCATCTCTTTAATTGGACAACGTGCAGAAAATTGCTTATATTTTCCAAACAACGATTCAATTACATCAGAAGTAGCTAAAAAAGTTTCTTTATCCTTGATTTGCAAACACTGATTAGTCACGTAATCAAATATTTGCTGTTGGAAATCTTGGAGCGAACTGTTAACAAATTCAAATTTACTTTGCTGAAAATATTCCAGGAATTGAGAATTAAGTCCTAATTGTTTTAATTGGGTTTCTAGACTGCGCGTCATTGCCACCATTTGATTCCAGTGAATCAGGTCTGCTTCATAATCAGCTAACCATCCCAATTTCTCTATTATTTTTGGATAAATCAGCTTATGTTCAATATCTGGCATTAATTTAATCAGAGTTTCTGCTGGAGAGTTTAATAGCTTAATCGCCCAATTAGTTAATCTTTCAACATTGAAGTAACGACATTGAGAACGTTGAGATGGAGGAGACAAAAAAGATAATTCTGTTTGTTGGAGTCTTTGCCTGCATGTATTGCATTTTTGCATAAATGACTGATATCTATCATCTGCATCTAACCTGTATTTTAAAAGTAAAGCCATTGCATGAGTGACATCATGAGTGTAAATGATTCCTGGATAATTTTCTTTATATAGCTTGATTCCACGAGCCAGGTCATTACTATGATCTGCAACTATTTGTACTGGTACGCCAACTCTTTCAGTGATTTTATTTAGCTGATGAAGAATCATTTCTCCTTTTGTCGAACCCATAATTTCTAATCCTAATAATTCGACATCCTCATGTGATAATGCTCGTCCTTTTGCAACTACTTGTTCACTAAAATACTTTTGTGAGATTCCTAGTATAACTAAAGCTTTTTGCTTTCCTAATTCCAGTGTAAAATCAACAATAAATATCCAATCATCCCGATACTCTTTTTTTCTTGTCAATTCATATATCCCCATCCTTCCTAACCATTTTCTTATACAAGTAAAGCTTGGGGTTATATTTGACTCAGATTTAAATAACTCGAATACTTTTTCTGTCGCTCTAAAACTGATACCACAGTCAATTAAAAGTTCTAAAGCTTGTTGAATTGTCTGAGCATCATAAGTATGTCCCTTAATACTTAATTCCTCACTATATTTTTTCTCGTCTAAGTTGTTCTCCTCGCTAGCAATTTCTTCTTTTTTTCACCGACTTCTCCTCCCATTTTCTGCTCTTTTATCTGTGATTCTGCTGCCAGCGCACGCTGTTTCCAATGCTCTCGTGATGCAGTTAAATCTCGGACTTTTATTTCTAACGTCCTGACTTTCTTTTGTTTTTCTAAGGCTTTTTCTCTCCAGCTATCTCGACCTTTATGAAACAACCGTGCTAATCTACTGACTGGGCTTTTAAACTCTTGCATTTACTTTGGCTTTTCTCGACTCTAGCAACATCATTATTGCATGAAATAATTTTGCCTTAAAACCAACAAAGTCAACAGCCTAGGCAGAGCCTCTAATCAGGCATTCCTATGCTCTGCATAGGAACGAGATAAACCAACGAACAATGAGAAATTGATCTTTTTTTGACTTGTGTGTACACCGTAGCCTTGCCAAGGGGGGATAAGGTA
>NZ_JAWJTF010000159.1:0-14596 GCF_048836525.1 Nostoc sp. CALU 546 | reverse complement strand
AAAATCTGGGTATAGCCGTAACCACATAGGTTAGGACATTTTGAAAATCCCAAGGCTAGGAATAGTAATACTTTTACCTCCTGCCGACGCTCGCGGACTCGCTACCGCTGCGCTATCCTGCCTCCTGCCTCCTGCCTTCTGCCTCCTGCCTCCTGCCATATCACCCAAAATCCCCTTTTTCACTGAAAAAGGGGATTTTCTATTGTGGGTGCGTAAATCCCAAGAGAAAATTTTTTCTGAAAGTACTTTACAAAACGCAATAAATTACTTAAGATGTGTAACAGGTAGTCAAACCTACCTAAATTCATCTGCAAATAATCGCATTTATAAAACAATGACAACAACCTTACAACGTCGCGAAAGCGCCAACGTATGGGATCGATTCTGCGAATGGATCACCAGCACCAACAACCGGATTTACATTGGTTGGTTCGGCGTCGTAATGATCCCAACCTTGCTAGCCGCTACCGCTTGCTTCGTAATCGCCTTCATCGCTGCTCCTCCCGTTGACATCGATGGTATCCGTGAACCAGTAGCAGGTTCCTTAATCTACGGAAACAACATCATCTCCGGTGCAGTAGTACCTTCCTCCAACGCTATCGGCTTGCACTTCTACCCAATCTGGGAAGCAGCTTCCTTAGATGAGTGGTTGTACAACGGCGGTCCTTACCAACTAGTAGTTTTCCACTTCCTGATTGGCGTATTCTGCTACATGGGTCGTGAATGGGAACTATCCTACCGCTTAGGAATGCGTCCTTGGATTGCGATCGCATACAGTGCTCCAGTTGCAGCAGCAACCGCAGTCTTCTTGGTATACCCAATCGGACAAGGTTCATTCTCTGATGGTATGCCCTTGGGTATTTCTGGAACATTCAACTTCATGATCGTGTTCCAAGCAGAACACAACATCTTGATGCACCCCTTCCACCAACTAGGTGTAGCTGGTGTATTCGGCGGAAGTTTATTCTCTGCAATGCACGGTTCTTTGGTTACATCTTCCTTGGTTCGTGAAACAACCGAAACCGAATCACAAAACTACGGTTACAAATTTGGTCAAGAAGAAGAAACCTACAACATCGTTGCAGCCCACGGCTACTTCGGTCGTCTAATCTTCCAATACGCTTCTTTCAACAACAGCCGTTCACTGCACTTCTTCTTAGCAGCATGGCCTGTAATCGGCATCTGGTTCACCGCCTTGGGTGTAAGCACAATGGCGTTCAACTTGAACGGTTTCAACTTCAACCAATCAATCATTGACTCTGAAGGTCGTGTGATTGCAACTTGGGCAGATGTAATCAACCGCGCTAACTTGGGTATGGAAGTAATGCACGAGCGTAACGCTCACAACTTCCCTCTAGATTTAGCTGCTGGCGATTCTGCTCCTGTAGCTCTCACTGCTCCTGCTATCAACGGTTAATTCTGAAGTTTAGCTAAATTGAGAAAGCGCCCTCTCTAAACGGAGGGCGCTTTCTTATTTGTACTCATACAGTCCAAGTACCAAAACAAGTACAAGAATTAACTTTTGCACAAACTCTAGGTAAAATACATAAGCCTCATCCTTTTTCTTTAAGATCATGGGCAACACTTTTGGTCATCTATTTCGCATCACTACTTTTGGTGAATCTCACGGCGGCGGTGTGGGGGTTGTGATTGATGGTTGTCCTCCACAACTAGAAATTTCGGCAGAAGAAATTCAAGTAGAATTAGATAGAAGGCGTCCGGGACAAAGTAAAATCACCACCCCTCGCAAAGAAGCGGATACCTGCGAGATTTTATCAGGTGTATTTGAAGGTAAAACTTTGGGAACGCCTATATCAATTTTGGTACGGAACAAAGATACTCGTCCCCAAGATTATGACGAGATGGCCGAGAAGTATCGCCCTTCTCATGCGGATGCAACTTATGATGCAAAATATGGTATTCGCAATTGGCAAGGTGGGGGTAGGTCGTCAGCGCGTGAGACAATTGGCAGAGTAGCAGCTAGTGCGATCGCTAAAAAAATTCTCCGTCAAGTTGCCAATGTTGAAGTTATCGGTTATGTCAAGCGCATCAAGGATTTGGAAGGTGTAGTTGATCCAAATACTGTCACCTTAGAACAAGTGGAAAGCAACATCGTTCGCTGTCCTGATGCTGAATGTTGCGATCGCATGATTGAATTAATTGAGCAAGTTGGTAGACAAGGTGATTCTATCGGCGGTGTCGTAGAATGTGTGGCGCGTAATGTTCCGAAAGGTTTAGGCGAACCAGTCTTCGATAAATTGGAAGCTGATATTGCTAAGGGTGTGATGTCTCTTCCTGCTAGCAAAGGCTTTGAAATTGGTTCTGGTTTTGGTGGAACGCTGTTAACCGGAATTGAGCATAACGACGAATATTATATTGATGAAAATGGGGAAATTCGCACTGTAACTAACCGTTCTGGTGGTATTCAGGGGGGAATTTCTAACGGGGAAAATATCATTTTACGAGTTGCATTTAAGCCGACGGCGACAATTAGAAAAGAGCAAAAGACAGTGACTCGTGAAGGTGAAGAAACCCTATTAGCAGCAAAAGGAAGACACGACCCTTGTGTGTTACCGCGTGCAGTTCCAATGGTTGAGGCAATGGTAGCGCTGGTGTTGTGTGACCATTTGTTACGACATCATGGACAGTGTAAGGTGTTGTAGGAATTCTACTTTGACATTTCAGAAAATATTTATGCTTTGGGGGTGAGTGTCTGACTCGCCCTTTTTTACTGGGATTGCTATAGTAGCGGATAACACATTTAACTACGTGCCATCGCATCTACTATCAATATGGGTAAAGAGTCTCAAAATCGGTTAAAACACTTTGCTGCTTTGAAGTCCAAGTACCAAGCAACTCAATATCAAGATTCATCACCCGCTAGTCTGTTGTATCTCATACTACGAAAACTTGACTTAGGAATTGAACTCCTGGACTTAGAATCTAATTGGTTACAAGAACATGAGCTTTTTGAAACCCTTGAAATTATCTGGCTAGAACAATTTAGGATGGGAGAATCTAAAAGACTAGAAGCTGAATTTTCTCATCTTAAAGCTAAGTATAAAGTTGCCAACAACTGGGAATCATCAGTAGATAATTTTTTGTATCCGATACTTTGGAAAGTTGACTCAGAAAATAGTTTGAATGATTCAGAAGTCAAATTATTGCAAGAGAATAATCTTACTCAAATAGTTACAATTGCTCAAGATATAAAACGCTTTGCAGAACTAAAGGATAAATATCAAGCTACCAAGTATCAAGATTCACATCCTGATAGCCGACTGTATAGAATACTAAAAAAGCTAGACACAGAAGCAAGTTTAAATGATAATGAATACGAATGGCTATTAAATAATGAACTTTTTGAAGCTATAGAAATTTCTGAAAAACAAGACTCTGCAACACGAGCTAAAGTTACCCAGCTAAAGAGTAAGTATCAAGCAAGCCAACATCCAGACACATCATTATCAAGTCAACTATATAAAATACTGCAAAAATTTGATGCAGACGAAAAATTAATTGATTCAGAAATTGACTGGCTAGAAAGCCAAGGACTTACCGAAACAATTGCTCTTGCTGAGGATCTCGAACGAAAACGAGAGTTTATTGCATTGAAGGTAAAATATAAAGCTGGCCAATATGAAGATTTATCACCTGATAATTATTTATATACAATTCTGAAAAAACTTGATTCAGAAACTCATTTAAATGAGCAGGATATTAATTTTTTAAGGCAGTCTCAATTGCCTGAAACAACTGAAATTGCTAATGATAAATATGCTTTTATTTTGAAGTCAAAGATAGTATCAGGAGTAATTATAAGCGATTCAGAAATTGACTGGCTAAGAAATAATGAATATGAAGATATCATTATTTTATACCAAAAAAAGCACTTTGCAGCGCTCAAGAGAAAATATGGATTGGTAGATCCTTCACTTCCACTAGAGCCATTTTACGCAATCATGGTCAAACTAGAGAAAAAAGAACGGTTAGATCCTAAGTTTGTTTTTCAGCTTATGGAAGAGGGACTATTATCTAATGATCGGGAAATTGCTCTCGCCTATTACAGACTAGAAGCAGAGTTTTATGAACAAGAACTTGGACGTACTGGACACAAGTGGAATATTGCCACAGCTAGTGGTTATTGGCGCAAAGCAAATGAACCTGAACGGGCTTTAAAACTTACTAACATCGACTTAAATAGAGTCAATGACAGTAATCTCAAATCAGCTATTTTAGTCACTAGAGGGGCAGCATTCAGAGATAGTCATAAATTAGATGATGCAGAAGATTGTGCAAAGAAAGCTATGGAGTATCAGCCTGATAGTCATCAACCTTACACCTTAATGGGTGCTATATGTTATGACAGACATGACTATGAGCAAGGTAATTATTGGTTTGAACAAGCCATTCAGCGTGGTGCTGAAATTAAAGATATAGATGCTGAAATAAAACGAGTAATCAGGAGTACAAAAAATGAGGAAAAACAACATAAAGCAGCGGAGTATTTGTTAAAAAAAGATTCACAACGATATGCTTGGGCTAAGTCTTATCTCTAAAAATCGTCAGACAATGGTAAATAAACTGGTTTGCATCACCAAACTACCAACATGACCAGATTCATCCATGACCAATTTGCCAAAGACTACCTCGAACAATTACTCACTCCTTACGGCTAAGTCCAAGCAGCTAGACGAGTCGCAGGAGAAGTTAGACAGATTGATGTTTATTTCATTCCCAAACCACAACCAAGAGACATACCAGGAACACTCGGATTATTAGGTCAAATTGTCACTACTCCTTCTCTACTTGAACCATTTCGTAACGCAGCCTCAGCTACAGAAATTTGCGATTGTCTCTTAAAATTATTAGAGGTACGTGGCGATTTACAACGACAAGCAAATCGGAATAAAACTCGTATTCTAGAATCTGATTTACCAAAATTATGGATTCTTACCCCCACAGCATCAGCGCAACTCTTATCAGGATTTGGTGCTAACCCAAAAGATGACTACCTGCCTGGAATATACTTCATGCCAGAATATTTGCGTACCGCGATAGTAACAATTCATCAGTTGCCATCTATCTCAGAAACCTTATGGCTGAGAATCATCGGTAGGGGAAACGTTCAAAAGCAAGCAATTGACGAACTAGAAGCACTTACACCTGATAATCCTTTCCGAAAAGCAGCGTTAGAATTGCTGTACAACTTGCAACAAAACTTACAAGTCACTCAAAATCAAGATGAGGAAGATAGGGAATTACTTATGCGATTAGCACCACTTTACCAACAAGACCGAGAACAGGCTAAACAACAAGGAATTCAGCAAGGAGAACGCTTGGTGGTGGAAAACTTGCTCAAAGTTCGCTTTGGTGAAATAGATAATGAGCTTCAAGCAATTATTGAACCTTTATTATCGTTACCGCCAGAAGAGTTTACGCCTTTACTGTTGCAGTTGTCTCGTGAAGAATTAATTCATCGGTTTTGCTAGTATTTATCACATATCCTTGAATGAGTTTTATGTTGTCATGCTAATTGCATTTATAATCGGTCTTTTTTGGTGGTTAATATACATGAATGACAATTTGTACCGATTATTCTTGCTAAGAACGTGATAGATTTTTAGATTCCCGACTGATTAAATAAGTCGGGAATCTTGTTGTTAAACTGTTGTAGCGATCGCTAAACAGTGTAAAATGTCTCGTATAATGTTGCATTAAGCAGACAAGGGCGATCGCTGATGTATGATATGGCAACTTGATATAAATAATTAAATATGGATTTTCTGACAGTTCTAGGATTAGCTGCCGCCACAATAACCACAATTTCTTTTTTGCCACAGATGTTTAAAACTTGGCAAACAAAATCAGCAAAAGATGTTTCTTTAGTTACGTTAATTACATTCATAACTGGTATTTTTTTGTGGCTAATCTATGGAATTTATTTACAATCCTTGCCTATTATTCTTGCTAACGCCGTAACATTAATTTTTAACTTAATTATTCTATGGCTTAAAATTAAATATAGATAAACTTGTCTCTAACAAACACCTGTGACATCATCTGTATTTGACTCTGAACGCCTTCTCTTTACACCCACCACCCCAGATACCAACGCTATTCCCATAATCTTCGCCTTTCCTAACGAGTACAGCGTAGGTATAACTAGTCTCGGCTATCAGGTAGTATGGGCAACCTTGGCAATGCGTAATGATGTGCAGGTGAGTCGCCTGTTTACAGATACTCACGAACAACTCCCTAGAACGCCAGAAATTGTGGGATTTTCGATTTCGTGGGAACTGGATTATGTGAATATTTTAAATTTACTGGAATCTTTAGAAATTCCTATTCGGGCAAACTCTCGTGATGATTCTCATCCGATAATCTTTGGTGGTGGCCCCGTTCTCACTGCGAACCCCGAACCTTTTGCAGATTTTTTTGATGTCGTTTTACTGGGAGACGGCGAAAACCTATTAGGGAATTTTATTGAGGCTTACAAAGAAGTCAGAAATGCCTCAAGACAAACTCAACTAAAAAGACTTGCACAAATACCAGGAATTTATGTACCTAGTTTGTATGAGGTGGAATATCACACAAAAGATGGTGAAGTAAAGTCTATTAAACCAATTTCTTCTGAAATTCCCGCAGTGGTACAAAAGCAAACTTACCGGGGAAATACTCTATCGGCATCGACTGTAGTCACCGAAAAAGCCGCATGGGAAAATATTTACATGGTGGAAGTGGTGAGAAGTTGTCCAGAAATGTGCCGCTTTTGTTTGGCGAGTTATCTCACACTGCCTTTTAGAACAGCCAGTCTGGAAGATTCATTAATTCCAGCGATCGCAAAAGGTTTAGAAGTCACAAATCGGCTAGGATTATTAGGGGCTTCAGTTACTCAGCATCCAGAATTTGAGACTTTGCTAGATTATATTAGTCAGCCAAAGTATGATGATGTCCGTCTCAGTATTGCTTCAGTGCGAACCAATACTGTTACAGTCCAGTTAGCGGAAACTTTGACGAAACGAGACACGCGATCGCTTACCATTGCTGTAGAGAGTGGTTCCGAGAAAATCCGCCAAATCGTCAACAAAAAGCTGCATAACGACGAAATTATCCAAGCAGCCATAAATGCCAAAGCTGGCGGATTAAAAAGCTTGAAACTCTACGGAATGGCAGGAATTCCTGGTGAGGAAACAGAAGATTTAGAACAAACTGTGGCGATGATGCGTAATATCAAAAAAGCTGCGCCGGGATTGCGCTTAACATACGGTTGCAGCACCTTTGTACCCAAAGCACATACGCCTTTTCAATGGTTTGGGGTAAATCGCCAAGCCGAAAAGCGGTTGCAGTTTTTGCAAAAACAGCTAAAACCACAGGGAATAGAGTTTCGCCCAGAAAGCTATAATTGGTCGATTATACAGGCTTTATTGTCGAGAGGCGATCGCAGACTCTCCCAACTTCTCGAACTTACTCGTGACTTTGGCGATTCCTTGGGTAGCTACAAACGTGCTTTCAAACAACTCAAAGGACAAATCCCCGACTTAGATTTCTATGTCCACGCCGAATGGTCAACAGAAAAAGTATTACCCTGGAGCCACTTGCAAGGGCCTCTGCCACAGTCTACACTACTAAAGCATTTGGCTGATGCTAAGAGTTATATCAATCCATCCCCAAAGGAATTACAGCCAGTACTGGGCACCAGGAACTAGCGACTGGGGACTGGGAATTAAAAGTGAATATCCGATACCAATGCCCCATGCCCCATGCCCCATGCCCAATACCATTGAATTCATAGCTGAAAACTTGATGCAAAACACAGCCGAGTATTACTGCGCCTATTGCGGCGAACCCAACTTAACTTTTATTGATTTGAGTGCTGGAGGACAGCAATCTTACGTTGAAGATTGTCAAGTTTGTTGTAACCCAAATATTTTGTATGTGCGGGTTGATGAAGATACCCTAGATATCGAAATTGATACTGAATCTGAAAGCTGAATTTTAGGTTTTTCTTTCCATGCTGCACTTTAAACATTCCTCAATCATTAATGCCTCACCAGAAGTAGTTTGGAAATTTCATGAAAGGCCAGATATTTTACAACTATTGAATCCACCTTGGCAGCCAGTCCAAGTGGTTCGTCGTGAGGGAGGGCTAAACGTGGGCGCTATCACTGAATTTCGCTTGTTTCTCGGCCCATTACCCTTAACTTGGTTAGCCCGTCATACTGAATGTGAAAAATATCGCCTGTTTACCGACGAACAAATATCTGGCCCCTTTGAATCGTGGGTACATCGACATGAATTTGAATCAGAAAATGGCAAAACCAGATTAACTGATGCTATTTCCTTCTCTATGCCTGGTGGAGGAGCAATTGAATTTGTCAGTGGTTGGCTAGTGCAAGCGCAATTAGAAGCAATGTTTCGCTACCGCCACTATGTGACTAAACGAGAATGCGAGTCATAAAACCTCTAACTTTGGTTAGATTTTTTGGCATCTGAAATACTATTGAGCTAATTTCAAAGTATTTTCTGAGAATTTTAAAAATCTCATCCTTACCAAAGATAGTAATGCTTTAGAGTTTAGATTTAATTCTTATAGGACTCATATTTGATTTTTGAAAATATCAGTCCTATAGTCTGAACTTTGGAGCGATCGCTTGGCAAAGATCGGTTTTTAGCCTACATTAGTTTGGGATCTCAACTGCTACAGCATCATGCACCAATTACTCCACTTCATTCCCTACTCTTGCCGCTAATTATGTTACTGGCTTTTTCCCATACTTCGGCTGTTTAAACAGCCCCATATTAAAACCACTAGTTTTTATAATCACCAAAGCTATCAGTGCTATAACTTACATAATTCAACCGCCATAACAAAAACAGTTGTTGGTATGGCGATTATATGTGTAATAATAGTTCAAGTATCTTAATATTTCTAAATGTCTTATAGCGTTTACTAATAATAGTCCCTTCATCCCTTGTGGGGAGGGGGTGGGGTTCTTGTATCTCACCCAAGCGAAAACCGCTATAAGTGTTGGCACTATCCAATGCAAAACACTGACCACTAATAGAGTTTTCTGGCTGGTGGTTAGTGCTTTTTGTTGTGGCTTATTTTAGGAATTTTCACCTGAATACGAGGCGGAGTAAAAGCGTGATTCAATTAGAACAACCACCCAGTCATCAATCAAAAGTGACTCCAGTAGTGAAAAGCAAATCTCAGTTCAAAGGGCTTTTCATTGCTATTGTCATTGTTAGCGTATGGGTAATTAGTCTGAGTTTATTACTCTCCCTTGACATCTCAAAATTACAATTTTGGATGCTAATTCCCACCATACTTTGGCAAATATTTTTATATACAGGATTATTTATTACATCTCATGATGCTATGCATGGGGTAGTGTTTCCCCAGAACAGCAAAATTAATCATCTTATTGGGACATTAACTTTATCTTTTTATGGACTTTTACCATATAAAAAATTATTGAAAAAGCATTGGTTACACCACCACAATCCAGCAACTAAAATAGACCCAGACTTTCATAATGGTAAACACAAAAACTTTTTTGCTTGGTATTTACATTTTATGAAAGGTTACTGGAGTTGGGGACAAATAATTGCTCTAACCACTATTTATAACTTTGCAAAATATATACTCCATATACCCAGTGATAATTTAAATTACTTTTGGGTATTTCCTTCGCTTTTAAGTTCATTGCAATTATTTTATTTTGGTACTTTCCTCCCACATAGTGAACCAACCGAAGGCTATATTCAGCCTCATTGTTCCCAAACTATTAGCCGTCCAATTTGGTGGTCATTTATTACGTGCTATCATTTCGGCTACCACGAAGAACACCACGAGCATCCTCATATTCCTTGGTGGCAATTACCAGAAATTTACAAAGCAAAATAGTTTTTGTTTATCTAATAAGTAAGTGAGCGTGAATAATTAAAGGTTTGTAGTCAGTTTCTCCAGACCTTAAAATAAATCTGGGGCTGCTTACTAAGAGCCAATTTATTCTGTTTATGCCAATTAATAATTCTCGTCTTGTAACCTATAGCCCTGCTTATACAATCGTTCCCACTTACGAGTGCTTTAATCGGTGTAGTTACTGCAACTTTCGCAGCGAACCTGGTAAAAGTCCCTGGATGAGTCTTTCAGATGCAGACAGTATTTTAAAATCACTTCAAAACGAAAAAGTCTGTGAAATTCTCATACTTAGCGGTGAAGTGCATCCACATTCGCCAAAGCGTCAGGCGTGGTTTGGGCGGATTTATGATTTGTGTGAATTAGCGCTTTCAATGGGGTTTTTACCTCATACAAATGCGGGGCCACTGAGTTTTGAGGAGATAGAAAAGCTCAAGCGTGTGAATGTTTCGATGGGGCTGATGTTGGAACAGTTAACGCCAACATTGTTAAATACTGTACATCGGCACGCACCGAGTAAATTACCAGAAGTTCGTTTACAACAATTGCAATGGGCGGGAGAGTTACAGATTCCCTTTACAACGGGGTTGCTGTTGGGAATTGGAGAAACTGTAGATGATTGGTGGGAAACATTGACAGCTATATCTGAACTGCATCAACGTTATCACCACATTCAAGAAGTTATCTTGCAACCTCATAGTCCAGGACATCAGCAAACCTTTGATGCGTCACCTTTTAATCCTCATCAGTTACCAGAAGTTATTTTTAGGGCGCGTCAGATTTTACCGCCAGATATTACTATTCAAATTCCGCCGAATTTAGTTAAAGATGACCGATGGTTACTCGCTTGTATTGAAGCTGGTGCGAGAGACTTGGGTGGAATTGGCCCAAAAGATGAAGTGAATCCTGATTATCCCCATGTTCAGGAACAAGCATTAAGAGAAATTTTACAGCCTGCGGGGTGGGAATTGGTGGCGCGATCGCCAGTTTATCCGCAATTTGATAGCTGGTTGTCGGGAGAGTTACAAACAGCAGTGAAGCGCTGGCGCAAGACTCTAACCCCAGTTTCTCTTTTGTAATAAAAAAGTTCATTTTTCAGAGATTTTTTGAGAAACTGCCAAAGCCTTTCAATTGGATAAAGAAGTCGGGGATCTAATTTTTCATAAATGATTTAGGACTGCTATAGCAATATCTAAAATGGTTACTGAGCAGATGGTGAGCGGAGTCTAACCATGCCGAAGGGCTACGCCTACGAACAATTTGACTGCATACTGAAGCGTTTTTAGTGAGACAGGCAATATTTCACAGCCTTCTGCAAAATCTTCAATTAAGTTTTGAATCTGCGAGTTATCAAAACCTGCTTTGCAGATTAAACTTACACAAACCTCATTGATAATTTGCATCCTAAAAAGTAGGTTTTATTGACTTGTAACGTTTGTGCCTATTTAATCATTGATCAATAATGTATGCTATTTCTTTAGGGCCCACGACAGATGTAGTTCAAATAAATAAAACCTACTGTAAATTCATCTTTGCAGAAACTATTTCATAATTTACATAAAAAAGAATGGAAATCAAACAGATTTGCGTTATCGGGGCTGGAATCAGCGGACTGGTGACAGCTAAAACTTTTATCGAAGAAGGCTATGACGTTACTGTATTCGAGAAACAAAAAGGACTTGGTGGTGTTTGGGAAAAGTCTCGAACTTACCCAGGATTAACAACCCAAAATACGGGTGACACCTATAGTTTTTCAGACTATCCTATGCCTGCATCCTACCCAGAGTGGCCCACAGCAGAACAGATGCGGAATTACTTAGATTCATACGCCCATAATTTTAGGGTTCTTGAGAGAATTCGCTTCCAAACGGAAGTTACCAATGTTTCCCGAAAAACTGGAGAACGACCAGGATGGGTAGTTACCATCAGAATGAAGGAAGGTAATGGGGGTGAGACAAAAGAGGAAAAACACGAATTTGACTTTGTGTTAGTGTGCAATGGCACATATAGTATCCCCAAGCTACCTTACTTACCAGGTGGGGAGGAGTTCGCCGCATCTGGAGGAAGAGTACTGCATTCTACCGAGTTTAACGATGCTTCAATCATTGAGGGTAAGCGGGTAGTAGTAGTGGGTTTTGGCAAATCTGCCTGCGACATTGCGACTTTGGCAGCAAACATAGCCAAAGAATCTACCCTCGTCTTCCGTCAGCCCTTGTGGAAAATTCCTAGATTTTTCTTGGGTTTAGTAAACCTGAAGTATGTTTTATTAACCCGCTTTTCAGAAGCTTGGTTCCCCTACCGTAAGATGGGACGGATTGAAAAAATGCTGCACACTCTGGGTAAGCCACTAGTGTGGACTTTCTGGCAGACTAACGAGATGGTGCTACGCCTGCAATTCGGTCTTGATAGCTGCGGTATGTTGCCCGAACAACCGATGAATCAGGCTAACTGTGGCATTAGCATAGCTCCTCCAGATTTTTTCAAGTACATACACTCTGGTAAAATTCAGGCAATAAAAACCAGCATCGCCAAGTTTATCCCTGGTGGTGTGGAATTAGCTAATGGTCAGCAGTTGCAGGCAGACATAGTAATTTTTGGAACAGGATTTCGCCAAGAACTTCCATTTCTTGAGGAAGAATATCGGCGACAGGTAATTGATGAAGATGGTAATTTTAACCTTTACCGTTATCTGATTCATCCTAATATTCCACAGATGGGTTTTGTTGGCTATAACAGCAGTTTTTACAGTCAGTTGACATCAGAAGTTGGTGCTTGGTGGTTGCTAGAGTATGTCCAAGGCAACTTGTTATTGCCTTCGCCGCCAGCCATGTATCAAGAAATGGCAGCAGATATCGATTGGATGAAAACTCAATACAATAGCGTTGTATCGAAGGCAACATGCATAACCTCATTTTCCTTACGTTATACTGAGCAACTCATGGAAGATATGGGTGCAAATAATCAGCTTGGTGTCTGGAAGGGAATTTCACAAATTATGCTGCCTGTGGATTTATCCCTCTACAACAAACTTCGACAGGAATTAAAATCGCAAAGATTGAAAAATTTTCATGATTCTCCTACCAATGAGCCGAATCATTGTGAGTTGAAAGTAGACGCTTAAACTGACTCCACTGAGGAAGCACCGAAACGATAGCCTTTGCCGTAGACTGTGTGAATCAGCGTAGTTTCTCTACCTACCTCAATCTTGCGGCGCAACAGGCGAATTAATGCCGCTATCACATTACTACTAGGTTGTTCTTCCTCTTGCCACAAATTTTGCATAATCTGAGCATGAGTTAGTAGCTGTCCCGTGTGTTCCATAAAGTATTGCAACAACTGACTTTCTTTTTGCGATAGCTCAATTATCCGTCCTTGACGATAGGCTACTTGATTTTCACAATCGAGTTCTAAATCAGCGACAATTAAACGTCCAGTGGTGGTTTCATAGGTTTGAGAACCAGAACGACGCAATAAAGCACGAACTCTCGCTAGTAACTCCCGCAGTTCAAAAGGTTTAACCAAATAGTCGTCAGCACCAGCATCTAAACCTTCTACGCGGTCATCCAAAGTATCCTTGGCTGTGAGAAACAGCACGGGGGTAGTTTTGCCTTGGCGTCGCAATTCCTGACAAATCTCTAACCCCGTTTTTCCTGGCAGCATCCAATCTAAAATCAGTAGGTCATAATTGCCTGCTTGTGCGTGTTTACTGCCACTTGTGCCATCGTAAGCGGCATCAACAGCGTAACCCTCACGAGTTAATAAGCGACTCAGGGGTTCAGTTAGTTCAATTTCATCATCAACTAATAAAATTCTCATGCTGCTTGTGGTAAGCATATAGAGATATTCTCAATATTATTCAACTGTCGAGACGCTAAGGATACCAATAAAAAGAATGCTGACTGTTGCATTGCCAAAAGGTGAACTACTTAAAAATAGCATCCGCCTGCTACAAGCTGTGGGATTAGATTTTAGTGCTTTTTTAGATTCAGGAACTCGCCAACTTCAAATTCCTGACACAAAGGGAGTTGCAAAAGCTTTGCTAGTAAGGGCGCAGGACGTGCCGGTGTATGTAGAATATGGTCAAGCACAACTGGGTGTTGTCGGTTACGATGTATTGCGGGAAAAGCAGCCGCAAGTTGCCCACTTGGTAGATTTGCAGTTTGGGCATTGTCGGATGTCTGTGGCGGTAAAAGCATCGAGTTCTTACCGATCGCCTTTAGATTTACCACCGCATGGTAGAGTTGCTTCCAAGTATGTAAATTGCGCTCGTGAATATTTCCACAGTCTAGATTTACCTGTGGAAATAGTGCCGTTGTATGGTTCAGTGGAATTAGGCCCGATTACTGGAATGTCAGAAGCGATCGTGGATTTAGTTTCCACAGGGCGAACTTTGCGCGAAAATGGTCTGATTGAAGTTGCTACTTTGTATGAAAGCACGGCGCGGTTGATTGCCCATCCTCTGAGTTACCGCCTGAACACGGGTAATCTGAGTGACGTGATTGCCAAGCTGCGAGAGGCCGTTTTGGTAAGTGTTTAATACCAATTTTTAATTCCTAATATTCTTTAGAGAAATCGGGAATGTTGTTGTAAGGACTTCCGTAGGGGTGCGGCTGTGTGCATTGGTGTCAACTTAACGCAAAAACTATGTCGCGCAAGGAACTTCAGTTCCAA
>NZ_JAWJTF010000133.1:0-22327 GCF_048836525.1 Nostoc sp. CALU 546 | reverse complement strand
ATGTTTTGACCTAAACTGCCTGTTTCAGGCAGTTTAGGTCAAAAACAGGCGACACATTTTTTGTCATAAGAAGTCTTACGGGCTAAAGGGTACAGAGTCAACAGCCTAGGCAGAGCCTCTAATCAGGCATTCCTATGCAGAGCATAGAAACGAGAAAAACGAGAGAATAATGCGAAATTGATCTTTTTTTGACTTGTGTGTACACCGTAGCCCCGCAAGCGGGGAGGGGTTGGGGTGTTAGAAACTTTCGCAAGAGGTCTATGGTAGCTCAAAGTCACAGCATAATTTAAGTATTTTCTCAACAAAACCTCATTCTGAAGTGAATGAGGACAACTTAATATAATGAGCAATGCTTTCATTGCAGTAGTGTTATTGTGACCAGACCTAGAAAACCACATCGCCTAATCCATAGAATTCCCGGACAAACATATCTTTGGCTAGCAATGCTAATTTTTGGAGCATCTAGTGCCGTTACCCGAAAGCTAACAGAAATTGGTGCTCAACATTTCATCGGCAATCGCAATCCAATTTCTTTGTGTAATGTTTTATTCGTGGGAAACCTTTGCGCCTTGATACTTTTGATCCTAATCTATGGGCGACAGTGGAACAAGGCTACTTTGAAGCAACTTTCAAGGAAGGATTGGGTCAGTCTGACAGCAGTAGCTATTTTATCGGGAGCATTGGCCCCTGGCTTAATTTTCCAAGCACTGGCACTCACAGGAGTGAACAATGTCATTTTGGTAGGACGCTTGGAACCGCCTCTAAGTCTGGCTTTATCAGTGTGGTTATTGAAGGAACGGGTAAATATTTGGGAATTTATCGGAGCGATCGCAGCCTTTATCGGCGTGATCCTAACTATTATCCTTCAGCCTCCAGGAGAAACCATGATAAATATGGGAGGTTTCGGTTTAGGCATAGGGGAACTTTTGGCAGCAGTGGGATCTGTGGTTATAGCTGTTTCTACGATTATTGGCAAAAAACACCTTTCGCAGATTCCTTTAGGAATCTATAGCATCTTTCGGACTGCACTAGGAACCGTAATCTTTTTCCTCATTGCTTTAGTCCTCTATGGCAGAGATCATTTCGCTGATGTCTTATCACCATTCTTGTGGCAGTGGATGTTTCTCTATGGTGGGTTGATTGTAGTGGTAGGCCAATCTTTTTGGATTAAAGGCTTGAAAACTTCTAATGTATCTACGGCTTCCTTAATTGGTTCATTTGGCCCAATTGTAGGCATCCTCGCAGCATATTTAATTTTGGGTGAAGCCCCTAACCTACCTCAATATATTGGCGGTAGCTTGATTTTAGTAGGCATATTCTTGAGCCAAGTTGGTACATGGCGTCAGACTTCTAAGAGAGTTGCATCTAGTAAGGTGAATTCTACTCCAGCACAGCAACAAGTAGAAAGTAGTATGGGATTCAAAGGAACTTAAAGGTTTCTAACCAAAAAGCGCAGCATTAGCGCCGTTTACTCCTCGTCTTGTAGAGAGCATCATTACAAAAAAGGCAGCTATGCTGAAGGTTAGGAGTATCAATTAAAACTAAAGTTTCACTCTTCTAAAGCCCAGTTCATAAAAAGAATGATACCGAGACGCACAGCGCGAAAGCGCGTAGCGGCACGAAGTGCGGTATAAAGCGTCCTTACTTCAATCCCACGTTTTTAAACGTGGGTTCCTCCTGCCTCCTGCCTTGTCTACGACACGCTGCGCGAACGACCTCCTGCCTCCTGAAGAATTACATTGAGATACAATATGCCTTCCTCCGCTGTCCTTTTTGATCTTGACGGGACTTTGACAGATCCTAAGCCTGGAATCACTGGTTGCATTCAGTATGCGCTCTCTGAACTCGGTTACAAATCACCGAATGCTGATGAATTGCATTGGTGTATTGGCCCCCCATTGAAAGACAGCTTTTCGCAATTACTCAACACCTTAGATGGCACTTTAATTGAACAGGCTATTCTACTGTATCGTCATCGCTTTGCCACCATTGGATTATTTGAAAACTCCCTTTATCCCCAAATTCCAGAAATTCTAAAAGCCATTCGTTTTGCTGGTTATAAAACTTTTGTTGCGACTTCCAAACCATACATTTATGCTACGCAGATTATTGAATATTTTGACTTATCATTGCTTTTTGATAGCGTTTATGGTAGTGAACTTGACGGAACCCGGAGCATCAAAGGCGACTTGATTCATCACATCTTAGTGATGGAAAATCTTTCATCTTCTAGTGTGGTGATGGTAGGCGATCGCTCACATGACATCATTGGAGCCAAGCGCCATGACATCGCTTCTATTGGCGTCACCTATGGCTATGGAACTGAAGAGGAATTAAAAACTCATGGTGCTGACTTCATTGCCCATTCTCCAAGTGATATTCTCAGACTTTTAGGGAATTGGGAATAGGGGACTGGGGACTGGGGATAGGGGATTGGGCAAGAAAATATGAGTAAGATTTGGTTGTGGTCTGATCCCCATCTAAATCTTTCCAGTCCCCAATCCCTAATCGCCAATCCCTAGTACAACACGGCGGAAATAAACCAATCATTCCAAATCAACGAAACCCTTATGCTGTCTTCATTTTTAATTTTTAATTTTTAATTTTTAATTCCGCCTTGCGGTACTAGTCCCCAATCTCTAACAAACAAATTAGTGCCTCTACTAAAGCCTGATTTTGCTCATCAGTACCAACAGTAATGCGTAATTTATCATCTAGTCCAGGTTGCTTGAAGTAGCGGATTAAAATTCCCCGTTCCTTCAGTTTTTGATAAAGATATTCTGCGTTTCCCTCTGTTGGCTGTGCCAGTAAAAAGTTAGTTTGGGAATCCCAAATATGAAAACCTAATTGTTTCAAGTCTTTTGCCAACTTAATCCGTGATGCCTTAATCTTTGCTATACAAGCATTTTTATAAGTTTGGTCGGTAATAGCAGCCGTGCCAATTGCACAAGCGATCGCATCAATGTTATAGCTATCCTTCACCTTAAACAATCCCTGCAATAGTTTGGGATTTGCCACTCCAAACCCCAATCGCAATCCTGCTAACGAGTACCCCTTAGATAATGTCCGAATCACGATGACGTTTTCGTATTCCTTCACCAAAGCCAATGCATTCTCTTCGGTAAAATCTATATATGCTTCATCAATCACTAAAACTCCAGATAACTGGCTGGCTAATTTTCGCAAGTCATCTGTTGCCACTACATGTCCTGATGGACTATTGGGTGATGCAATAAATGTCACAGCCCCATTGGCAGCCACTAGTTCTTCCAAAGGTAAGCTGTAGTCTTCGCTGTAGGAAATCTCAAGAATTTCCGCCGCTTGCATTTCTGTCAAGGTGCGATATAGCACGTAAGTTGGCATCGGGTAAACAACTTTCTTCCCAGGTTCTGCACAGGCTCGAATGATTACACTCAACAATTCGTCACTGCCATTTCCGACAATGATCCAATCACTAGGAACTCCTAAAACTTTACTTGCAGCTTGTCGAAACTCCCCACCGAAAGGTTCTGGATACCGCCGCAACCACTCACCATCGATATTTCGTAACACAGCTAATGCCGCTGGGGATGGAGGATAGGGGTTCTCGTTGCTGTTAAGTTTTATGATCTGTGTGCCGCGTTGAGGCTGTTCACCAGGAACATAGCTAGCCATTGCGTCAACATTAGAGCGAAAGTAATTGGTCATATGACATTAGATATAAATTTCGGTAAATCGCCAAGCTTTGCTCAAGAGCGATCGCAAGCATAGGTAAATATCGTACTCATTTAGGTATTTTTTTAGCAACCAATTCCACAATTCCAAACTGTTGCGGAGTCTTATCCAGATAAGTGAGGGATATACAACGCGAATACGCTAGACGTTTAATCATGCTTACGAGTAAAATACGGTAAGTGTATCGCCTTACCGGCTTTTACATGTAAAATCGCAGAAAAACCCGTTAGAAGTTGATTTTAGCAGAGCAACTGACCCATAAGCAGTTATCAAAGTCTGTTTCAGCTAAATGTTAAGTTGTCATGCTTACAAAAACTTCCACACAGGTTTTAAGTTGTCCAGAAATCCTCTGCCCTAACTTTTAGCTGGATAACCTTTGTGTCACTCATCCCTTGAGAAACACAATAATTTGCCATCACTAGCTCTGTTTACCACTGGGCTATAGTTTGGCTGACTTGATGCTCTTTAGTAGTGAAGCTTTAGCTGACTTTCAGTTATAGCTGCTCGTAGTTAAGTCGGTGAACAGTTATCAAAGCTTCATTGGGGGATTTAAACCTTAACCGAAACCGCTCACTTATAGAAGCGGAAGGAAAGCTCAACAGGATTCTGATAACTGATAACTAATTGTTGAAACCCCAAAGAGTATGCACTATTTATTACTACCATTCTTAAGCTTTTTTGTTGGCATCATCGTTGGTTTAACAGGAATTGGCGGAGCCTCTCTCATCACCCCAATGTTGATTTTTGTCTTTCAGGTTCCGCCTTCCATTGCTGTGAGTTCTGATGTTGTGGCTGCCACATTGATGAAGATTGTTGGTAGCGTCAAGCATTGGGAACAGAAAACCCTTGACACAGAAGTTGTCAAATGGTTGGCATTTGGGAGTGTTCCAGGTTCACTGTTCGGGGTGGGAATTTTGCACTTCATTAAACGTACAGGTGAGTATAACCTGGATAACATCTTGCTCCGTTTGCTTGGCGGGATGATTTTGCTAGTCACAGTGTCGGCACTAGTACAATTGTTGTTATTGACTTTTTTCCCAAAATTTAATTTACCCGAACTGCCAAAGTTAGATTTAGAAACTAACTTTGGTCGTTTCCTAACAATCACCTTGGGAGCAATTTTAGGCTGTTTCGTCGGTCTAACTAGCGTCTCATCAGGTTCAATGTTTGCCCTAGTGCTGATTGGGTTTTTCCGCCTTGATGCCCGGAAATTAGTGGGTACAGATATTTCGCACGCAGCGATTTTACTGCTGTTTACAGCCCTTGGTCATCTCAGCTTAGGAACAGTTGATTGGAGTTTGGTACTACCTATATGGTTAGGCTCTGTGCCAGGGGTGTTACTAGGTGCTAAAATTTGCCAGATAGCCCCACAACGCCCACTACGGTTTATCATTTACGCTATTTTGATGATGGTGAGTTGGAAATTAGTTCATCAAGTTTGACAATCCTCACTCTCCAAAAAAGACAGCACCCAGATTAGGTGCGGCTAAATCTATCCCTCCGTTCGTTCCAGTATTCGTAGGAAAACAAGAATTAGCAACATTCAGCAGTGTTTTTGGAGTGCAAGTGACATCAGGGGCAAACAGTGAATAGCCATATACCTTTTTTCCTGGTGACACGAGTTCGTCGGTACGAATCAGAATACCTCCTAAAATTTGGTTCGGTGGAATAGTGAGTGCAGGGTTTATGGGAATTCCACGATTATTTTTGGCAGCATTATTCAGGAAATAATATTGTGGTATCGGGTCTTGTAATGGTGTTTTACCCCAACTGGAAGCTGCTATCACGTAAATGGGGCCGTAGGAAGTGGGATTTTTGTGTTTATCTACACCTGTAATCGCCGCAATACCGAAACCATCGTGTCCAGTAGGTAATCCACGCTCGAAGACGGTAAAGCGAATTTTATTACTTGCCTTGACAGGTCTAACAAGTACAAAGTCAAGCCGCTCGATACTAGCGTTACCGTTGTAAGGTGTGCCGCCTAAATTTGCACCTATGTTAGTAAAAACGTTATCTGGGCCTGCCAAGATATTGTTGATACTAAACAGCGTTTTCTCTGGAAGTGGGCCTAAACTGAGAAAGTTAAAGGTCTTAGAGGAGGAGTCGAAACTGCCTCTGTAGTAAGCTAGCTTTCTCTCATCTCTAGCGGGGTTACGGCGAATCTGCACAAAAGCAGGGATGGATCTAAATGTTGTGCTGCCTCCTGTGGTTGTCAATCCTGTAATTGATTCAATTTGCCCCCCGAAATTGAGAGTAAAAGTATTGCCTGCAAATTCGCTGTCACCTGCAACCTTGGTAATAGATATAGTAGGAAACGAAGCAGTATCAGTAGTAATTGAAGTGATATCTTGTCCGATGATCTGCGCTTGTGCTGAGGAAAAGCACAAAAACGGGGCGATCATTGAAATCAGACAAAAAACAGGTTGAATGCTTGGGCGAAAACGGATAGGATTGCACCCAATTGCAGGTATAAGGGAGTATTGCATTACACAGCTTTCAATAAGTCAAATCATTATATTGATGATCAACCTCGTCTAGGTTAAGAATTGGTAAACAAAAAGTTTTCTCCAAAGAGCGAATACCAACAATTTTGTGTGTATTTCTATGACAAACTTTAGATTTTAGATTGGAGTTTTCATCGTTCAATCCCAAATCCAGCATTCAAGATCCAACGGTGATTAACTTTTCACCCAAGGTAGTAGAGTAAATGTGCCTCGTTCATACATAATGAACAGACCCAAACCAATTAACACAAAAGGTACGACAGCTTTACCGTAGCGACTTAAAACATAAGCAATGGTAGGTTGACGGCTTAAAAAATAAGCGATCGCACACCAAACCCCTACCATGATAAAAAATATACCTAAAATTACTCCCAAACTGGCAAGATCCTGACCAGCGAATAAAGGGATATATATACTGATATTGTCACCACCATTTGCGATCGTTACTGCTGCCACTTTATAGGTTTGGGGATGTAAAACGCTCAAAATAAAAGACAATACTGGGTTAGTGGGTGTGGACTGTCTAAAATCACTGCTGACTGTCTGAACTGATATAGTTTCTTCTTTTCTAGATACTAATTGTTGAATCCCAATTCCTACTGGTAGCAGTCCTAGTAATCCTATCCATTCTCGCTGTACAACCAAACCACCAAAAAATCCTGGTAAGCTAGCGATGATAATGGCTGCAAAACCTACATATTGACCTAGCAAGATATGCCGTCGCCGAAAATTAACATCTACTTGTGAAAAAAAGATTAACAAGATAATGATGTCATCTATGTTAGTGGCGATGAAGGCAATTATCCCTTCACTGAAGGCTGTCCCTAGCTTACTCATCCTGGATTTTTAGAACCTATGATTTATCACCATACCAAATACACTAATTCGTAATTCGTAATGACGCTCCTGCGTCGCTAACGCTGCGCTAACGTAATTCGTAATTATTGGGGAAATACTTACGCTTCTGGCACAACTTAGATTTAAAATTACACAGTAATTATTACTGACTCCTGAATTCTTCTTTATTTTAAAATATGAACGAGTTAGTTACTGCAATTACTACAGGGGCAATTGCGTTCATTGCCACTAACATAGATGATATTGTCATTCTATTGTTGTTTTTTTCTCAAATAAATACTAACTTTCGTCCCCGGCATATAGTTGCTGGACAGTTTTTAGGTTTTACAGTTCTGTTAATCCTTAGTCTTCCAGGTTTATTTGGTGGGTTAGTTTTATCAAAAAGCTGGATTGGATTACTTGGTTTACTCCCAATTTCCATAGGTATCAGTAGCTTAGTAAATCGGCAAGAAGATTCATCAAGAGAAGTTGTAGCTGCAACAGAAGAAGCTGAAGCATCAACAATTACTAGTTTTTTCTCTCCCCAAGCTTATAGTGTGGCAGCCGTTACAATTGCCAATGGTAGCGATAATATTAGTGTCTACGTGCCTTTATTTGCTAGCAGTAATTTAGAGAGTTTTGTGGTAATTATCGGATCATTCTTTATCTTGTTAGGAATCTGGTGCTATACGGCATACAAATTAACTAACAATAGAGTAATAGCTGATATATTGACTCACTACGTTAATAATCTTGTGCCTTTTGTTCTTATAGGATTAGGGGCTTTTATCGTATTAAAAAGTGGAGCTTTAAGCTTAATAAAGCTAGCTGCTAGTTGTGTCTGTTTAATGATTTTGGTGAAAAATAATCAAAGTACCGATGAAATTGGTGAAAATTCTAGTAGATAATTAAGCCAATTTTAGATTTAGATTTCAGTAAGTAGATAGAATTAAACATAAAATAAAATGCTAGTTCGTAGTGAGCGATTAATCGCTCAAAACAATGATTATCAGGACTAAAGTCCTTACTACAAACTTTAATTTATTTACGCCTAGCTACTTAGATCAAAAATCTAAAATCTAAAATTGGTATAGGGAATCAAACTTTACTCAACCACTCATTCTCTTCTGGGTCTTTGAATAGTGAGGTACTGAGGTAGCGTTCGCCGAAGCTAGGCTGGATCATCACGATTAGGCGACCTGCATTTTCTGGCCGTTGTGCTACTTGAATAGCGGCGTATAAAGCAGCACCAGTAGAAATCCCCGATAGTAATCCTTCTTCTTTTGCTAGACGACGGCTGTAAGCGATCGCTTGCTCATCTGCTACCTGAATCACTTCATCTACCAGTTCTGAACGGTAAATTGCTGGGACAAATCCCGCACCGATACCCTGGATTTTGTGAGGCCCTGATTTACCACCTGTTAATACCGGACTTTTGGTTGGTTCAACTGCGATCGCTTGAAAACTCGGCTTCCGTTTTTTAATAACTTCTGAAACTCCTGTAATCGTCCCACCAGTACCCACTCCCGCCACCAGAATATCTACCTCTCCATCGGTATCATCCCAGATTTCTTCGGCTGTGGTTTCGGCGTGAACTTTCGGGTTGGCGGGGTTGCGGAACTGCTGCAACATATAAGCATTGGGCGTTTTAGCTACAATCTCCTCTGCATGAGCGATCGCTCCTCGCATCCCTTCTACCCCTGGCGTTAACTCTAATTGAGCGCCATAAGCTTTGAGCATTGATCGTCTTTCGTGGCTCATTGTGTCAGGCATCGTTAGAATAAGATGGTATCCCTTGGCGGCCGCCACCATCGCCAGCGCAATTCCTGTATTTCCAGAAGTCGGCTCTACTAAAACAGTTTTTCCAGGGTGAATCAAGCCTGCTTCTTCTGCCGCTTCCACCATACTCGCGCCAATCCGGTCTTTCACAGATGATGCTGGATTCATGCTTTCTAGCTTCACCACAATCCGAGCAACCGCTCCTGAAGCTTGGGGAATTTTATTTAATTGAACTAAAGGAGTTCGGCCGATTAACTCTGTGATATCTTTCGCTATCCGCATGTGGGTACTCCGTCGTGTCTAAATATAATACATCGGGCTTTGCTGGGCGCGAGTTTCTCTTTCCTCGCACAAGTCTTGGAGTGTATAACGACCCAAAACTTCAATTGAGGCAGCGTTAGCTTGCTCCCAAACTTCATAAATCAGAGTCTTTTCCAGAGTCGTAGAGTCAGAAGTATCTTTCTCTTTCCGCTCACCTTCAACCAAAGTGACAATTTCCAGCAGTGTAATCTGCCAAGGTTCACGAACTAAAACGAAACCTCCTTTAGAGCCGCGTTGACTCTGCACCACACCAGCACGCCGGAGGTTGGTCAAAATTTGTTCCAAATAGCGTTCAGGTATGGGTTGCTTGGCAGTGATCTCGCTCATGGTTAGAGGAAGTTTTTTTCCGTGGTGGCTTGCCAGTTCTAATAGTGCCAGCAGCGCATATTCCACTTTGGAAGACAGATCCAAGAGAGCGTAGTTTTGGCTATTCAAGACTGTACTCAACATACTACGGTGAATTGAGAGACTTATCGCAGTTTATGCGAAATTAATTTTTTCCAAGTGTGGAATGTGATAGCATCCCACTTACTACCCACAAAAACACTATATTCTATCGACTTACCGTAGATTGTTATTTTACACAATTCCCATAAATAATTTGATCTTTTTGTGGGAATTATCCTGAGTTTCTGTTTTCAGAGCCTCACCTACCAACAAAAATCTCAACAGAGTATGCTATTAACCGATTTGCGAACCATTTTTGAGCGTGATCCAGCAGCACGTAACTGGCTAGAAGTATTGTTCTGTTACCCTGGACTCCAAGCCCTAATATGCCATCGATTGGCACACTGGCTGTACAAAATTGGAATTCCGTTTATACCAAGGTTTATTTCTCATATTAGTCGGTTTTTAACCGGGATTGAAATCCATCCAGGGGCATTAATTGGCCAGGGAGTGTTTATTGATCACGGGATGGGAGTTGTGATTGGTGAGACTGCGATCGTGGGCGACTATGCACTGATTTATCAAGGTGTCACCCTTGGCGGGACTGGGAAAGAAAGCGGTAAACGCCATCCAACTTTAGGCTCTCATGTAGTTGTGGGAGCGGGTGCAAAGGTATTGGGAAATATTCAAATTGGCGATCGCGTCCGGATTGGAGCCGGTTCTGTGGTGCTACGAGATGTCCCCAGCAATACTACTGTAGTTGGGATTCCAGGACGCGTGACTCGTCAGAACAACCTGTCTAGTAATGCTCTGGATCATGATAAAGTCCGCGACGTAGAAGCTGAAGTAATCGGTGCTTTATTTGAACGCGTCAAGTCTCTAGAGAAACAGTTCGAGCAGTTGGAACAATCAAGTTTGTCCTCAACTGAGCTTTACAACAAGCCTAAAAGCAAAAATTCTGATGGGATGATTGAAGATTTTCTTGATGGTGCGGGGATTTAATTTATCCTTTTCTGTCACTTTCCGGAATAAGCAAGTAGTTCAGGAGCTAAATCATCCAGAAGCATAACAGGGTTTAAATTGATTTATTGCTGCAATTAAATGATTGAATCCCAGTAACAAATGTGAATTAGGGAAAAGACTTAACCAGGGATAAATTTAGGTTAACAGCTATCAATTACAGCTAATGCAGCAGCTAAAACAGCTACAGGAACAACAAAAGTTAATTGGGGCGATCGCTCTTGATATCCACAAATCCTTGAAGCTTCAAGATATCCTCGCCAGGAGTGTTCAAGAAGTCCGCCAGTTACTCAAGTCTGATCGCGTGCTGGTGTATCAATTTACTCATAAGATGCGGGGTAAGGTCGTAGCAGAGTCGGTTTTACCCCAATGGATACCAACTTTGGGACTGGAAATTGAAGATACCTGTTTTCAGCAAAGCCAAGAGGAAGAATACCGCCAAGGAAAAATCTGGGCAGCGACGAATATCTACGAAGCGGGTTTAAGTGATTGCTGTATTCAACTTTTGGAACAGTTTCAGGTGAAGGCGAATTTAGTTATCCCTATTCTGTTAGAGAACCAGAAGACTCCCGCAGTTGAACTCTGGGGACTATTTATTGTGCATCAATGTTCTGCACCCCGACAATGGCAGACATTTGAGGTGGAATTTTTCAACCAACTGAGGGTGCAACTAGCGATCGCTATTCAACAAGCCCAACTCTACCACAACCTCCAAACACTCAATGCCGAGTTAGAAGCCAAAGTACAGGAACGCACTGCCAAATTGCAGGAAAGCGATCGCCGTTTTTACGCTATCTTCAATAACACCTTCCAATTTACAGGACTGCTAACGCCAGATGGCATTTTACTGGAGGCTAACCAGACTGCACTCAGTTTTGGCGGAATTAAGCTTGAAGATGTGATCAATCGTCCTTTTTGGGAAGCACACTGGTGGACAATTTCACCCCAAACTCAAGAAGAATTAAAACAAGCGATCGCCCGTGCATCTCAAGGGGAGTTTGTCCGCTATGAAGTTGATGTTCTCGGTGCAAATAACCGAGTCGCAACAATCGATTTTTCACTACGTCCGCTACAAAATGAGACGGGTCAAGTTATTTTGTTGATTCCAGAAGGGCGAGATATCACTGAACGCAAAGCAACCGAATTAGCCTTGCATGAGCGTGAAGTGATGTTGTACTTGATTGGAGATAATCTACCCAATGGAGCAGTTTATCGGGTGATCCGCGAATTGGATGGTAGCGATCGCTTTTCCTACTTGAGTGGGGGAATTGAAAGACTAACAGAAGTTAAGACCGAAGATGTACTCAGAGATTCATCTCTGCTTTATCGCCAATTTATCCCAGAGGACATCCCCCGCCTACAGACAGCCCTTGAAGAATCCCGCCTGAATCTATCTGTGTTAGATATTCAGCTGCGAATCCGAACGCCTAGTGGTCAACTCAAATGGTTGCATTTTCGCTCTACGCCACGTCAGATAAAGGATGGGCGTATAGCTTGGGATGGACTGGTGGTAGATGTCACCGATCTCAAGCGCACTGAAGAAACACTACGCAAAAGTCAAGCTTTGCTAGAAGAATCCCAGCGAGTTGCTTGCCTTGGCAATTGGGAATTTGAACTTGGTAGTGGCAAAATTACCTGGTCAAAGGGGCTTTTCGACCTCTTCAATCGAGAACCCGCACTTCTTGAGCCGAACTATGAAGAAAATCTGCAATTGTATCACCCTGAAGATCGGGAGAAATTGCACCAAGCTGTTGAGCGAGCGATCGCCACTGGTGAGTCCTACAAAGAAATTCTCCGTGTACCCCAGATAGATGGTTCTAATCGCTATTTCGAGGGTATTGGACATACAGAATTCAACGCCGATGGACAGGTGATTCGCCTTTATGGTACTGCCCAAGATGTTACCGAACGGGAAGTTGCACTAAGCGATCGCCAAAAAGCTGAAGCAGCCTTAGCCAAAAATGAAGAACAATTGAGGCTAACCTTGGAATTTAACCACATCGGTCTTTGGGATTGGAATGTTCAAACAAGAGAAGTCCTCTGGAACGACAACCATTTTCGCTTGCTAGGGTTGGAGCCAGAAACATTAACTGCGAAGTACCAGCTATGGCGTAATTCCATTCATCCAGAGGATGTTGACCGAGTTGAGCAGACTTTACTCAACGCCCTAGCACAACATACTAATTATGAAGCTGAATATCGGGTAATTTACCCCGATAGCAGTGTTCACTGGCTCACTGGGAAAGGGCGCGGCGTCTACAACGAAGCAGGCGAAGCTGTAAGGATGCTGGGTGTGATCATTGATATTACTGATCGCAAACAAGCCGAAGCAGCGTTAAGAGAAAGTGAAGCCAGATTCCAGGCATTTATGAACAACAGCCCGGTACTAGCTTGGATAACTGATACAGATGGGCGTGTACTTTACTTAAATCAAACATACCTGCGGACATTTAAATTACTACCCGAACAGGTGATTGGGCAATCCATTTCTGACCTCTACCCAGATGAAATTGCTCGGCAGCATTTTGATCACATTCGGACAGTCACACAGACAAATCAGGTACTTGAGGCGATCGAAGTTGCTCCTCGACCAGACGGTAGCCTTGGTGAATTTTTGGTATATAAGTTCCCGATTCTGGGATTTTCCGCACAAAAGTTAGTCGGTAGGGTGGCGATCGACATCACAGAACGTAAGATATTGGAACGAGAACTGGCTCACAAGCAAAAGTTATTGGATGCCTTTATCAATAGCGCACCCGTTGGTATAACCATTCTTGATCGAGAACTGCGTTTCTCATTTATTAATGAAGCATTAGCAGAAATTAATGGCATTCCCACAGCAGCACATATTGGCAAAACACTGCGGGAGATTATCCCCGATTTAACACCAAAGCTGGAGCAGGTATTGCAACATGTTTTGACAACAGGTGAACCGATTTTGGATGTGGAGATCACTGGAGAAACTCCAAAACTCCCCGGTGTGATTCGGACTTGGCTAGCTTCCTACTTTCCGATTCAGTCTGAAGTCGATGAACCCATTAGTATAGGCATTGTTGTAGTTGAAACCAGCGATGTCTACGACGAGCTTCGCTTACGCAAACGTGCTGAACAGATGTTAGAACTGCAAGCAGTAATCACCCGCAACATGGCGGAGGGAATTTGCCTAGTTCGTGCTACAGATGGCGTGTTTGTCTACACCAATCCTAAATTTGAGCAGATGTTTGGCTATGAACCTGGTGAATTAATTGGTCAGCATGTGTCAATTGTCAACTACGGTGATGAACGTACTACACCTCAAGAAGTTAATCAAGCGATTAAAACTGCTGTTATTCAACACGGTGAAGCAACCTATGAAGTTCAGAATGTTAAAAAAGATGGCACTCCATTCTGGTGTAGTGCGACCACTTCCGTTTTTGGGCATCCTGAGTATGGAAGCGTCCTTGTAGCTGTCCAACAAGATATCACCGAGCAAAAACAAGCAAAGGAAAAAATCAAAGCCTCTCTGAAAGAAAAGGAGGTATTACTCAAAGAAATTCACCATCGTGTGAAGAATAATTTAGGAATTGTCAGCAGTTTGCTGCAAATGCAGTGCAGACGGACAGAAGATCCTGTGGTGAGAGCAATTTTGCGCGATAGCCAAAACCGCATTGCTTCCATTGCCCTAGTTCATGAAAAACTGTACCGCTCTGAAGACCTCGCTGATATTGATTTCGCTCAATACATTCCAGATTTAACAACTCATTTATTTGATTCCTATAACGTTAATTCCAGCCAGATTCAACTAAACATTCAAGTTGATAATGCTAGCCTCGACATCGAAACCGCGATTCCTTGTGGCTTGATTATCAATGAACTGGTTTCCAATGCTTTGAAATACGCCTTTGCTGGTAATCGTGGGGGGGAAATTGAGGTTAAGTTTTATCAAGAATCTGAGGGCATTTTGACACTCATCATCCGAGATAATGGTATTGGTTTACCTGAAAACTTCGATGGCAAGAAAGCTAAAACTCTGGGTATAACTCTTGTCCAGGGTTTAGTCAAGCAACTGAGGGGAAAGGTTGAAATTGACTCTCAACAGGGAACACAGTTCAAAATTACTTTTGCAAATAGCCGCGGATAAACATGATTAGCACCCCAGAAAATACACAGAGAAAGGAGATAGTTAGAATCCTTATTGTTGAAGATGAATATATTCTTGCTATCAACTTACAAGAAAGCTTGGAGTCTCTGGGGTATGTTGTTCTAGATATCACCGATTCCACAGAAGGGGCAATTGCAAGAGCCAGTAAATTACGCCCAAACTTGATTTTAATGGATATCAGGTTACGGGGTGAGATGGACGGCATCCAAGCAGCAGAGCAAATTTGGCATCATCTGCAAATTCCTGTTATCTACGTCACGGGTCATTCAGATAAAAACACTGTGGAGCGGGCAACGCTGACATCTCCCTTTGGATATATTATCAAGCCCATTAAAGAGCAAGAACTTTACGTTGCCATTCAAACAGCACTCAATCGCTACAATCGCGAGCAATTTTTGAGTTCTGTGCTTCGAGGAATGGGTGATGGGGTAATTGTAGTAGATACTGAATTACATATTAAGTACATCAATCAGGTAGCTGAAGCCCTGACAGGGTGGCGATGGAATGAAGCTAAGGACAAAATATTAACTGAAGTTATCAAACTCATTGACGAACAAACTCAGTTTCCAGTAGAAAATCCCATTATCGCAGCCCTCAAACAAGAAACTTTTATATATCTAGGTAGTGGCGTCCTACTAGTTGCTAAAGATGGGACAACTATACCAATAGCTGATAGTGCTACTCCCCTGAGAAATAATAGCGGTGTAATTACAGGAGCCGTATTAGTTTTTCGGGATGACACGCAACGACGGTTAACCGAAGAACGCAATCTTGCAGCGGAACGTGCCCAACAACTAGAAATTCAAGTGGCAGAACTCCAACGGCTAAACCAGTTGAAAGAGGATTTTCTGGCAACCACTTCTCATGAAATGCGAACACCCTTGTCAAACATCAAAATGGCCATCTCCGTACTAGAAAATATTCTTGACCGGCAGGGCGTTTTAAATTTAAAACCACTTTCTCCGTCTGAATCTGTAGCCCGCTACTTAACTATTCTGCGCGATCAGTGCGAACAAGAACTAGATTTAGTAGATAATTTGCTGCATATGCGAATGATTGATGCAGATGTCTACCCGTTGGAATTAACTTCAATTCAACTTCAAAACTGGCTGCCTCATGTTGCCGAATATTTTCAGGAACGCGCTCAAGCTAGGCAACAGTCGTTTAAAGTTAGTGTTTCTCCAAATTTACCACTTTTAGTTTCAGACTTGGCTAGCCTGACCGAAATTATCTCAGAGTTACTCAACAATGCTTGTCAATATACTCCGCCTGATGAAGAGATTGCAGTCGATGTTCAGGTAATTTACACCACAAAAAGTCTCAGAAATGAGGATGCTGAATCTGGTGTATTACATAATTTTCAAGTTCCCTACTTTCAAATCACAATTAGCAATTCTGGGGTGATAATCCCGAAACAAGAACAATCTCGAATATTTGAGCCGTTTTACCGAATCCCTCAAAGCGATGCCTACGGCAACCCGAAACGGGAACGCTGGCAACAAAGCGGCACAGGATTAGGTTTAACATTGGCTAAGAAGTTAGTGAAATATCTTCAAGGCACGATTGAAGTTACCAGTTCTCAGGGCTGGACAACGTTTACAGTTAAACTGCCGTTAGTTATTGGTCATTAGTCTTGGTCATTGGTCATTTGTCATGGTTATTCTTCTTGTCTCCCTTGCCCCTTCCCCCAAAGAGTTCAAACTACGTCAGAATTTAAATAAACGCGATCGCATCTTACCGATAATGCAGATTATTCAAAGTCTCCATACAGCGATTCTTGTGACTGACTTAGAACGCTCCGAGCAATTTTATGGCAAAGTATTGGGATTATCTAAAATAGATCGTTCCCTAAAATATGCTGGTGTATGGTATCAAGTCGGCGACTACCAACTTCACCTGATAGTTGCACCTAATGTCCCCACAGAAAACCCAAATGAAAAATGGGGGCGCAATCCCCACATTGCTTTCTCTGTTGCTGACTTAGACACCGCCAAACAAGAATTGCTCAATCATAATCATCCCATTCAAGCCAGCGCCTCCGGCCGCGCTGCTCTTTTCACTCAAGACCCTGATGGCAATATTATCGAGTTGAGTCAGCAGTGAGAGGGAGCAAGAGGGAGCAGAGGGAGCAGAGGGAGCAGGGGAAGAAAACTAATGACCAATGACCAATGACAAATGACAAATGACAAATGACAAATGACCAATGACAAATGAAAATTATTGCCTACTCTTACACAGATCCGTTATTAGAATCTTCTCCCGATCAAGCTGATTGGGGATGGGAGGTGGATCGGGTTTATGAAGATTTGGGCAAGCAAAAGTCTTCTGGACGATCGCAATTACAACAATTATTCACCGATTGCCAAACTGAACCAGCAGATTATCTCCTGATTCGTCGGTTGGAAGAATTAGGGGATACTGTAGAGGAAATTAGCGATCGCTTGAATGAACTCGAAGTGATGGGAATCGCAGTCATCGCTACTGAACAGCCCTACACTTCCGAAAATTACCCTCTGGGCGCTGACTTGCTGAATTTGCTACACGCAGTCCAACGTCAACAACGTAGTCGTCGCATCCGTCAAGGACACGCCCGTAATCGTCTTGAGGTTGCACCGCCACCGGGCAAAGTTCCCTACGGCTATCGCAGAGGTAAGGGAAAATATACTGTTGATCGCAGTACTTCACCAGTAGTCAAAGATTTTTTTGAACACTTTTTACTCTATGGTTCCCTGCGGGGTTCAGTGCGTTACTTGGCGAAAAAATACGGCAAAAAAATCTCTGTCACCACAGGAAGACGCTGGCTGACTAATCCAGTTTATCGCGGCAATACAGCTTACCAAAATGGCGAAATTATCTCCAATACCCATATTCCGATAATTTCTAAGGAAGAAGCAGCCCAAGTTGACCGACTTTTACGCCGTAACAGCCGTTTACCATCCCGAACTGCTAGTGCTAGGCGTTCTTTAGCTGGGTTGGTTGTCTGTGCTGAGTGTCAGTCACATCTGACAGTTACTCGTGTCACCCAACGCAATCAAGATAAGGAGTATCTTTATTTACGTTCTACTAGCTGTCCTCAACGCCCCAAGTGTAAGGCTATTCCCTATCAAGAGGTTTTAGAACATACAATTGAAACGGTTTGCCGTGATTTACCCTTAGCTGTAGCGGGGATGAACTTTCCCCAATTGGATGCAGTGAAGAATAGTTTAGGACAAGCGATCGCTCGTCAGCAAGAAATACTTGCTCAGTTACCCGCTTTAATCGAAACTGGAATTTTAGATGCCGAAACAGCAAAGTTAAGAGCTTACAAACTCCGCACAGAAATTTCTGAACTCGAAGCAAAACTGGCAACTCTCCCCCCAGTTAACTTGCGTTCTGTTGCTCAAGCTGTTTCTATACCACAATTTTGGTTAGATTTGTCAGAAACAGAGCGACGATTTTACTTTCGAGAATTTATCAGACAAATTGAGATTGTTTTTCAGAATAAAGAATTAAAACTACAAGTTATTTTTATTTTTTGAAGAAGAATTGCGAACAAGAAAGTGGGCATCTCCTGCGGGGAACTTTCTACATACCCGCCACTAATGATAGATCACAAAATTTTCATTTTGATAATGTTAAGCTATTCGCTTTAAAAGTCAAGCTGAATATGCAATTTTAACGCCAATTTAGCTATTTCTCCATCTGAGAATACCGCCCTTTATGACGCAGAAAGAGCAACAACTGTGAGACTAGCACCATGACCGGCAGTTCGATAAGTGGTTCAATAGCCAAAACAAGGGTAATCAAAGGACGATCAGGAAAAACAGATGTAGCGATCGCCAATGCAAGAGGTGAATTGCGGGCAAGTGTTGTACAACTGAAACAAGCAAAATCCTCGTAACTAAAGTTGCCGAATCGTGAGATTACTTGAGTCAGCAAAAAGGTAATTACATAGAAAATAAGGATGGATGGTAATATTTTTAGCAGTACATCTGGACGCTGAATTAGGGTTTGCCCCTGCGAGGCAAATACTGCTGTAATTGCCAAACACAGAAATAGCGTTTGCCCTGCTGCTATCTTCAATGGAATTTCACGCCAAAACCCGTTTACCTTTGGTATTAACCACTTA
The DNA here is from genome assembly GCF_048836525.1 of Nostoc sp. CALU 546. NCBI lineage: Bacteria > Bacillati > Cyanobacteriota > Cyanophyceae > Nostocales > Nostocaceae > Nostoc > Nostoc sp. CALU 546. The sequence continues at coordinate 3,516 of NZ_JAWJTF010000133.1, read as the reverse complement.
GCGATAAACGCTAAAAGCATAGGAACAACTAAAACCAGTGCAATGCTTTCGAGAAAAATCGCTACATCAATCTGCACCAATTTTCCAACAAAAACTAACAGATAGACGGGAAGGAGAACCACTTGCAAGATCATATTCCAAGGAAGTAAGGCTGTAGCCAAAGCAACATTTCCTTTGGCAATCCCTGTAAAAATGAGATACCAGTCAGTACAAGGTGTAACCATCAGCATAATTAGCCCAATCCGAAGATCGGGAGAGTTTCGTAGGAAAATAGCTCCCAATCCCCAAACAAAAATAGGTGTCCAAATAAAGTTAATTCCCAAAATCAATCCGGTCATCTTGTAGTTTTTAAATGCCTGACCAAAATGATTAATTGGAATATTTAAAAACACTCCATAGAGCATAGCCATCAAGGATGGAACAATTAGGAATGCAGAATTTTCTTCAACCCATTTAATTTGTCCTAATATCAGCCCAATTAAGATAGCAATAATAACAAATAAAGATTGGATTTTTTCAGTCAAGCTCATGTTGGGATTTCTCTATTAAGTCTTTCAATTTATTTTGTAAGAAGAATTCAGAATTCAGGAGTCAGAATACAGAATGGGCTAAATGCCCCGCTATCGCTAACAGTATGAATTCTGTACGAATAGGTGACGAATATTGGTTAAAACCATACTTCGTCCTGCTACGCGCTTTCGCCCCTTGTGGGCGAAAAAATTAAAATATTCTCACCTTAAAACTCTATCTCTTTATGGGTAGAGTATTCTGAATTCTGAATTCTGTATTCTGACTCCTGTTTTATATTTTTTATGTTTTTTAAAACAAATCTTTTAAGTGTTCAGCAGTTCATTGAATCCCTGTAGCAATTAGCTCATACTTTTCTAAAGTTAGCTAAGTTACAATTAAGCGGATAAAAATTAAACTAAGCGTCACATACAAAATAAAACACAAGTTAATTTACGGATTAGAAAACAAGTAATAAAAAAATTATTGTCTGTATTATTTTTATCTTTTTCGGCTTGAATGCTTTTTAAATAATTCCGATAAATTTAAAAAAAAATAGCGCTAATTATAAAAAGTTGAGTTAATCTTGGAAACTAGCAATTGTTAAGAACATACGTTGCTACTGGGTGGCAACATTGGAGATTCGCTCTGGTCTCTATGTAATCAAACCAGCAAGTAAAATGATTAACATAGAATATGCAAGAAGGAAGCTTTATTTGGAGTCATCTGGAAAAACAGCATCGCACGGTTGGCAAATGGATTGATTGGTTATGGCTAATAGTGTTGCTGTTGGCAGCAGTATTACTATTTAGCATCAATCTGGGAGGATTGCCACTGCGAGATTGGGATGAAGGGACTGTGGCACAGGTTGCTCGTGAAATTTGGCACGCACCAGCAGGTTCAATGCGTTGGCTTTACCCAACACTAGGAGGCGAACCGTATCATAACAAGCCGCCTTTGATGCATTTGCTAATTGCTTGGGCTTATTCTCTCTTAGGTGAAAATGAATTAACAACGCGTCTACCTGGAGCAATTTTAACTGCGACATCTGTACCTTTTCTGTATTGCATTGCTCGAGAGATATTTCGCCAGCGTTGGGCAGCGATTTATAGCGCTTTGATTTACCTAACAATGCTACCCGTGGTGCGTCATGGGCGGTTAGCAATGTTGGATGGGGTGATGGTAAGTTTTTTGATGGTGATGATGTTGTGCGTGTTGCGATCGCGCCGAGATTTACGTTATTGCCTTGGTGTTGGCATTAGTTTTGGCTTGATTTGCCTAACTCAAGGACTTCTAGGCGCATTTCTCGGCGCGATCGCTCTTGTATTTCTGTTTTGGGATACGCCACGACTACTCACCTGTTACTATCTTTGGATCGCAATCTTAATTGGCATTCTGCCTGTAGTTGGTTGGTATAGTGCCCAACTATTCCACTATGGTTACACTTTCGCTCAAGTTGGCCTTGCAAACCCATCAGTAGGCCGAATTGCTTCAGGTGTAGAGGAAAATTCTGAACCACCTTGGTACTATGTGATTGAACTTCTCAAGTACACATGGCCATGGTTATTATTCTTACCACAAACTGTCCGCTTAACCTGGGAAAATCGCAACCTTAGCTGGGCAAAACTAGTAATGGCCTGGAGTGGTGTTTACCTGCTGCTAATTTCTTTCATGATTACCAAAGTTCCCTGGTATCTATTCCCGATTTATCCTAGTTTAGCTTTAGCTTTTGGTATCCAATTATCAGATACAGAAAATTCGCCTTTAATCTCATCCTATCCCCGTGCTTGGGTTGCTGGTTTGGCAATACTTGCTGTGGCTGCTTCTGCTGGTAGCATTTATTTCAGTTGGGGTACAACACCCAAAGCAGACTTACAACTGATTTTTGCAGCAGTAGCTTTAACTATGACCTTAGCCGCTATTTTAGCAGAGCGGGGCGACGGGCAATTTCTGAAGATTTTGTTTTGGGGAAGTTATATTTCGCTGCTGCTGTTAATGAAATCTAACTACTGGGTTTGGGAATTATCTGAAGCTTATCCAGTTAAACCAGTCGCCGCTATGATTGTGCGGGCAAATCCAGCTACGAAGAAGATTTACACATCTTTTCCCCACCATCGTCCCTCGTTGGATTATTATAGCGATCGCACCATCATTCCTGCTTCTGTCGGTGAACTCCAATATTATTGGCACTACAACAGCCAACCCTACTTTCTACTTCATACATCTGCTTTCACCAATCTTCAATTAGAGTCGATGAAGCTAATTGATCAAGCTGAAGGTTGGAAGTTAGTTACTAAAGATACTAATCGATTGTAAATGTTGGATATGGGGCATTGGGCATTGGGTATGGGGCATGGGGCATGGGGCATTGGGCATTGGTTATTCATTCTTATTTCCTTGTCTCCCTTGTCTCTCTTGTCTAGATAGGCGTGACATGACTCCGACCTGAAGGTGCGGAGCTTCTAAGAATCACTTCTTAGACTTCCTAGTTACTCCCTTGCGGGTTTTCGACTTTGACCTAGACTGAGTTTCCCCAATCCCCGGCAAACCGTCTGCATAGGCATTTTGAATTCCGACGTGCCCCGCCGTACTAATCAGTTCTATTCCTCTGTTTCTAATTACTTGCCCACTGGCTACGTCACGATCTGTAATGTAATTGCAACTAAGACAATGATGCACTCTAACACTCAAGTCTTTTTTAACTTCTGCACCACACTCAGGACATTGTTGAGAAGTCCCCCTAGCATTGACTTCACCGAAGAATTTACCACGCTTCCAACAAACATACTTGGTGATGTTTCGGAACTGTCCAAACCCCACGTCAAGCATCTGTTTGCCCAGCATCCCTTTAGCCAAAGTCCGGTAATCCAAGTCTTCCATGAAGACCATATCACCAGCATCACAAAGGGCGTGAGCTTGTTTGAAGTGAAAATCTTTGCGAGTGTTGTCAATCGTGTGATGAAGTCTAGCAATCTTGATGCGTTGTTTCTCGTAATTTTTAGAGCGCTT
>NZ_JAWJTF010000138.1:0-20792 GCF_048836525.1 Nostoc sp. CALU 546 | reverse complement strand
TTTAGTAATGGTGAATCCTCCTGCCCATTGGTTGCAACTTAACGCAAAAACTATGTCCCGCAAGGAACTGAAGTTTCAAGAATCATAGCGAAAGTCATCTTCAGATGACTAGATATCCCCAAAAATATTCAGTCTACTTCAGTAGACTTTAGCTATGAGCCAGAGAATTCATTCTCTGGCGGGTTATGAAGCCCGCAGCGAAGCTATTTCTAGCTTAAGTTGACACCAATGCCTCCTACCTCCTGCCTTCTGCCTCCTTAATTAAAGCCAAGCTGAGAAATCTTTGGCAAACTGAGAAAGTGATAACAACTTAATTCGCGGATCATTTTGTGCAGCTTCCCGTTCTGCTTGGGTATTATAGCCCCAGTCTGCAAGAAAAAGTTTCACATCCTCAAGGTCTGCTTGTTGTTGAACTAACTGTAATGTCTTGAGTCTATCTTCTACAAACCAGAGACTAAGTGGTTTTTCTCCTGCTGACTGAATTAATTCTCGCAAAATTTCATATTTGGGACGCTTGACCTCTTTACCAAAAATTGCTGCTGGTGGTAAATTCACCCCTTCTTGTTGCAACAACTGCTGGACAAAACGTCCTTCTTTAGTTGTCACAATGTATAGCTTAACTCCACTGTCAATAGTTAATTTAATTTTTTCTACTACAGCCGGATAAAATCTATGCAGACTCAGCCACCCATCTAAATCTGTAGTAATCCATTTATCTCGCTGGTCATCTAGTTTTGTGGCAATTTCTCTTGCTTGCAATTTGTCATTTAACAAAAGTTGTGGGGCAATAGTTACCCATTCATCAAGAATCTTTTCGTCAGTAATTCCATCTACCAAGGCTTTAATTAAAACGGGCATTTCCCAACCCGTTTCAATAACAGGTCTTAGACGGTAGAATCTCAAAGCTAAATCATCTGCTGGTGTGTCGTTAGTAGAAGACCAAATTTCACAGTAGGTACGCCATGCTACCTCAAAATATTCAATTAATCCGTCGCAAATCACTCCATCAAAGTCCAGGGCTAAAATTTTGGGACTACTTGTGGTCATTGGTTTGAGAATGAAACTAATGAAACTGCTGTTGTCAGCTTACCCGACAATTTTAAATCATGCAGTAATCTTTGTTAGTCTTTTATAATTTATAATTTTCTGAAAAAGTATGATGGCATTGTTCAATTTGATTTGATACTAGCAAGTTGACGAGGATCTACAGCAGATTTGCGATCAACGAAAGGAATTTGGTTTTGCTTAGGATCTAACTTAAGATATGTTCCTCACAAAATCTATTCAAAATCTATTCTCAAACTCTCTCCAGGGAAAGAACTCTTTATGCCTGGGATTTTTTAAGCTGTTATTAGTCAAGTCACACTTTTAATACCTGAAAGAGCCATGAGTGATAATAAACAACAAAGTCAAATTAATCAACCAGTAAGCGAAGATCGCGATTCTCGTGAAAAGCCAGATGTGAATGAAAGGAACCTAACCGCGAATCCGGGAGATAGAATTGCTGATGAGCCTCAATCAGTTGAAGAGAAGGCTAAACAGGTAGCTGTTGATGATGTCCCAGACATTACAGGCGACAAAATCACAGTCCCGACTTACTTCGTCGTGGATGAAGCCGATGGCGAAAAGAAGGCACTCCACCACGTTAAAGATGCTGAAGAGATTTCTGATGTAATTCGGGAAGCACGAGTTGACGAAAATGGAAATCGAGTTTGGTGGTAGTTCTTTATTGAAAATGCAAAGAGGCGGAGAAGTTATCAAATACTCTCTCCGTTTCTTTGTGTCTCCCACTCACTGGATCTTGTTTGGTCAAGTTAGTCTATGAATTCACACAATTAGAATGTATGTGAAAATTCTCCCACGATGAAGGGTGATGGTAAATGTCATTTTTTCCATAGAATCTGTATATAGATCAATACGTTTCGGTTAAGGCAAGAGACGCGATAAATCGCGTCTAAAGATATTTTTATCTGCATTAAAATACACTCTAAATTAAATCAGAATCTTTAGTTGTATTAGAGTTTATTTCGCTCTGGATTTTCGCAGCTTCGTTTCCTATTTCTTCGGGTGAAAACTCGGTTTTTTTTGTCCCTACCCTAAGCCTTTGATATGCTTCATCTAGTGGATAATGCGTTACTTGCATTTTTCCATATGAACCACTTATACCAATTTAATGTGAAGTTGCATATATCTTGATCCCCCTAAATCCCCCTTAAAAAGGGGGACTTTGAAAGCAAGGTTGTGATGCCAACTAATTAGTGCAAGCACCTCTTGCACTAATTGCTCATCTGGATAAGCTTCGGCAAATGCCCGCATATACTTGAGATTGCGAAGCGAAAAACCCTTCATCTCTGGAAAAGCTTTCTGCAAGTCAGCCGCCAGACGAGTGATAACTTTTGCGCCCCAACCCTGCTGCTGTTAGCGATTTAGAATATCTCGCCCAATTTGCCAGTAGAGTAATACTAATTCTTTATTGACTGCAACTGCCGCTCGTAATTGAGCGCTGGAAATTCGGCTTTTTAATGCACTTAGAAAATCTTCATAACCGATAATATCAGATGAGTCCCTTCGTGAAACTTCGGATTTATCATCTCTAGGCATAAAAAAGAATTAACGCTACCTCTATATTGCCAGCATTACGCAAAATTTTGCTAACCAAATTTTGGTATCAGATACAGATATACAATCATCCGGCGTTATATCAGTATTTTTGCTGTATTGATGGCAGAAGGCTGTGAGTTCAATTTACCAAGGTTTACGCAAAGAATATTGGCGCAACTTTAACATATTTTCATGAAAAATATTTTTTAGCACCCAAAGATTAAAAGTTTTAAGAAGTCGTTACTTACACCTTTGACATCAGAGTATATAGCTTCAATAATGTTCTTACGTAAAAATCCGTAGTCATATAGGATTCCTATTTGATTTTTGCTAAATATACTGAGAGCCAAAACCTGAACCGGCTATCTCTCAGTTAGCTTGGCTTTGACAAATCAAATGGGATCGCTATATAAACTGGCATTAATAGGGTTGCATTATGCTTTTCTCGAATTCAATAACCAGCTTAAAAAATCGCCCAAAAAATAATAAAAAAGGTACAGTTTTTTGGACTCAAAGTAACATTTTTCTGCTCACTGCATATTTAATCACTTTACCGATTTGTACGTTGATAATTCTATCCTTATTATTGCCCTTATTCACTGCCAGCTTATTCGCTCCCATTGGAAACTCGTACCACTCTACATCGATTCCTTGGATAGATGATGCATCTGAATGTGAATATACGGGGAGAAATTGGCGCGATCGCAAATGTTGGGATAATGAACACAGTCCCATGTTCTGAATGGAGATTGCATTCAGAGAGTATGCAAATCATCAGAACAATTGCCTAATTTGACAAAACAGGCTACTTCTCTCTATCTAGCTTCTCTTGAATAGCTTCTCTACAAAATTCTGGAGGATCGTCTTTAGCTTTCACTTCTTCCTTCATCTTTTCAGTAGCACGGAAGCTGATAGTGGTCGTTAATGGTTCTTCTCTTTCTGTAGTGAAATTTTTGAGATTTTCTGGGTTCCCTTTAGGATTAGGCATTGTTGAGAAATATAAATAAAGCTTGAACTGCGTGTAAACGAGCGAATAGAGTTTTAAATCGATGGTGTTACCGTCTGACAAACAAGTTCACCACCGATTCCCACTTTTACAAGAGGTAACTCTATTTTATGTTCACACGCACAGAATTAGAAGTTAAAAGCTTGAGAGCGTTACGCGATTTATGCCTGATCCAGTACGGCATCCAAGCAATTGGAAACCCTGCTGATAAAGCATCCTACATTAACGCACTCCTGACCTTCCCTGTTGTAGCCTGCAAGCAAGTATCAGAAAATAGAGGATTGAAGTCTCCTATATTCTCTCAAGTAGAATCGCTAGAAGCAGCACTAGAGGCTATGGGAACACCTACACCAGAACAGTCTGCATTACTCAAAGTGACGATGGAAGGAAGAAAGTTAGAGTACCCAGCGCGGTACAGTCAAGAGAAGCTATTTGGACTGTATCGGGTTAAATGGCATCTGGATACAGCACTAGAGATCCTGGGAATGCTTTAAATCCTAGTTAGTCCCCGACATCCTAGAAGCGGGGACTTTTTATATCTTAGTGTCCAGAGTTGTTAGAGTATTATTTGAGCGTTTAAGAGAGAGTGAAGGCTGAAAGTATTGATATTATGTCGATTTATCGTAATCTGCAAGAAACTCACTTAAATCGTGCCCGCGCCAGTCTTAGACAAGCGCTGTCTTGGTATGGATATCTTCGTAAGTCAGGACAGTTATCATCTAACCCAGAATTGCTAGGTTTGGTGAAACCAGAATTGGAAACTTTGAACGCCACACTCAACAAACTGGATTCTAACGTCATTAGAATTGCCGTCTTTGGTTTGGTGAGTCGGGGAAAGTCAGCAGTTTTAAATGCCTTGCTGGGAGACAAGATTCTGCAAACTGGGCCCCTAAACGGTGTCACTCAATGGCCTCGTTCCGTCCGTTGGCAGCCCGGTGGTAAGGTAATTGTAGAGTTAATTGATACCCCCGGATTAGACGAAATTGAGGGTGAGTCACGGGCAGATATGGCACGTGAAGTAGTACATCAGGCGGATTTGATTTTGTTTGTCGTGTCTGGTGATATCACACGCACTGAGTATCAAGCACTGCTGGAATTGCGTAAATCACAAAAACCTTTGATTTTAGTGTTTAACAAAATAGACCTTTATCCAGACACAGATCAAGGAGCAATTTACCAAAATTTGCAACAACTGGGTGCGGGGAATCCTCAAGCGAAGCCTCTACTACCTGATGAAATTGTGATGGTAGCGGCGGAACCAGCAGCAATGGAAGTCCGGGTTGAGTGGCCTGATGGGCGTGTCAGTTATGAATGGGAGACACCACCACCGCAAGTAGAGGAACTTAAAGAGACAATTCTGAATATTCTGAATCGGGAAGGGCGATCGCTTCTGGCTTTAAATGCACTCATCCAAGCACGGGATGCAGAAGCCGCGATCGCTCAAAAAACCATCGACTTACGCGAACAAGAAGCCGAAGAAATTATTTGGCAATTTACCAAATACAAAGCTTTGGCAGTGGCTTTAAATCCCATCGCTTTTTTAGACATCCTTGGCGGAACTGTTGCCGATTTAGCTTTAATTCGCGCTCTAGCTAGATTGTATGGTTTACCAATGACTAGCTATGAAGCTGGGAAAATTTTAAAAACGATTTTATTTAGTTCTGGTGGCTTACTACTGGGGGAATTAGGTAGTAGTTTTCTTTTAGGCTTAGGTAAAAGTACTGCTGCAATCACCAGTGGTGACAATCCCACCAATATTACTGCCTTTGCTGGTAGTGCGATCGCTCAAGCTGGTATCGCCGGTTATGGCGCATACTCCGTTGGCAAAGCCGCCCAAGTCTATCTCGAAAAAGGCTGCACTTGGGGGCAGTTGGGCGCTAGCAGCGTCATTCAAGAAATTCTCTCTCAAGTTGACCAAAATACAATTCTGTATCGCTTGCGACAAGAGTTAGGCATAAAGTATTGAGAATAAATAAGAATTATTAAGTCTTTGTTACCGTTTATAAGTGTTTATCAACTTCTATCAAACTCTTCTGACAATTGACTGACATTCCTAATTTGGGATGCAAGATTAAGGGGACAGGTTACAGGGTAGAGGTTATAGGAAATAAAAACTATCCCCTATCCCCTAATATCTCTCTGTGTAAATTAAAGGTAAAAGTATCATGACAACTACTCTAAACTCATTTGAAACTGCTGGGGCAACAAATCTTGAAGAAGCGATTACTGAAGCCATTACCGAAGCCCGGACAACTTGTGAGCTAGATGGTAGTGATTCTGCTGGTTGTGCCGTAGCCTGGGACATTGTGGAAGAATTACAAGCTGAAAAAGCCGATCAACAGCAAGCAAAATCAAAGAAAACCTCTTTGGAAAATTACTGCGATCGCCATCCAGCTTCCGTAGAATGTCTAATCTACGACGTTTAATAAGAGAGAATTCAGGAGTCAGGAGTCAGAATGGGCTAAACGCCCCGCTACCGCTAACAGTATGAATTGGAGTCTGAGTACAGATGAATATGTGGGTTAAAGTCCCCCACTAATTGATTCTGAATTCTGCATTCTTCTTTAACTTTTTCGTAAATCAGTTGTTGCTGATTGCGTTATTTGCTTAATTGCCTCTAAATCAGGTGGTGGTGTTTCACTTTCCATTCCCAACCACAAAAGATATTCGATATTCCCAGCCGGGCCAGTAATCGGCGACCAAGTTAAGCCTTTGTATTTCCATCCTAATTCGTGGGCTGCTTGCAACACCTGGAAAATGGCATCAGCTTGGTCGTTTGGATCTCGCACAACACCTTTTTTACCCACACGGGATCTGCCGACTTCAAATTGTGGCTTGACTAACAATACAGCTTCTCGGTTAGCTTGAGTTAGCTGCCACAAAGCAGGCAGAATCTTAGTTAAAGAAATAAACGATACATCCACCACCGCCAAATCAGGAACCGAGTCATTTTCCCGATATAACTCATCCGGTCGTAGTTGTCGTAAATTGGTGCGTTCCCGCAAAATCACCCGCGAATCATTTCGCAACCGCCAGTCAACTTGCCCGTAACCGACATCAATACCGTAAACTTGTTTTGCTCCAGCTTGTAAGAGACAATCAGTAAAACCACCGGTAGAAATTCCACCATCTAAACAAATGCGCTCTGCTACGGGAATGGCAAATACTGACAAAGCTTTCGAGAGTTTTTCACCGCCTCTAGAAACAAAAGGCGATCGCTCTTTAATATTTATTTGAGCTGCAATATCAACTTCAGTACCAGGTTTATCAACTAACTGCTGATTAACAGTAACTTCCCCCGCCTGAATTAACCGCTGTGCCAAGGCGCGAGAAGAACATAAATTTAGCTCTACTAATAGTGTATCGAGTCGCTGTTTAGCCAATTAACTAGATTCTCCTGGTAAGATTAAAGTCAAAGCACGATTGATAATTTGTTCTTGGTTAACCAGCTTGTCTAATTCTTGGGCTTCATAACGACCTTCTTCTACTTCTAGAGAAGCCTCATCAATGGCATTTAAATAGGCTTCTGCTAAGGTTTCTAATAATTCTTCTGGTGTAAGATAATAGCCTCCAGCTTTGCGCCGCTTGTTTTCCCGCTGAATTTCCCGAACCGAATTGCGAATTGAGACTTCCCAAGAGCGAGTCGTGCGATTTTCAGCTTGTTGTTTAATCAGATGCAACAATAAAATCACTGCATAGCTACGAATCGTCTTGATTATGTCATTTCGGCTCATTTCCTCTAATTCTTCAACTATAATTAATGCTCCTTGAACATCGCCCTTAACAAGTAAGTCTTTCAGGGTTAATAATTCTTCCATAATCAGCGCCTCAAACATCGGCAACTTCTATTGTGGCTTATAGCGGTTCTAGTCCAGATAAGATAGGCTAATGCATTTCATCTAGGAGCGATCGCAACTACATACCATTATCCTTTTGGAATGCACAGAGTTTTTTATATAATGCTCATATATAAAGCTTAAAAAAGCACAGCCATGACAGATATTCGGCAGCAAATTGCCACACAACTGGATGCTTACAGCACTTTAGAAGCTCTGAAAGCGGCTGTTAGGGAATGGGTTAGCACCTCAGACGGTAGCTTGTATACTTTAAAAAAAGTTCTGGAGACACATCTTGATGAAGATTACGATCTCAGCAGCGAGGATTGGCAGCAACTCCAGAAACAAGATTTGACTTTCATCAGTGATGACGCAACCAGAGAAGAAGATATGCGTCGATTACAGCGATACCGTGAAACAGGTAATGGTATCCCACATGAACAGGTGGCAGCGTGGTTAGCAAGTATTGGCACAGATAATGAGTCTCCATGTCCAAGGTAATTTGGCTACCAGAAGCACTAACTGACCTTGTGCGGCTGTTCGATTTTGTGAAATTGAAGAATGAAAGTATTGCGTTTCAAGCTGCACAGGCAATTCGAGAGGCAGGTTTTAGCCTAGCTAATGTGCCTTACAAAGGTACTGTTTTCGGCGATGGTTCAGGACGGCGGAAGTTGCTGGTTCCATTTGGCAAATACGGTTATGTGATTCACTACTCTTTGGAGGAAGACACAGTTCTGATTTTGCGTATCTATCATGGTCGAGAAAATCGCCCTCATTAAAACCCTATATTTTAATGCTTGAGTTTATGAAGCTTAAGTAGTTTTGGTAGCCTGGTATGGTTCATAAAAAAGCGATCGCTCTTTTCCCAACACAGACAAAAGTGCGATCGCTATTTATGTTTATGTTGGGGCAGACACCTTGCCCACCTAAAATCTAAATATCTATTTCGCTCAACTCACGTGTGATGTGATCAAATGGTTCATCTACAAAAGCAGTATTAACCACACCTGCTGCTGCTACTTGCTCCTTAATTAGATCCTTGAGAATCTGGATACCACGAACAGTAGGCCCAATAGGCACTCCTAGAGAATTATAAGTTTCTCGCAGCCCTTGTAGCACACGCTCATCCAACACATTTGTGTTTCCAGCAACCAACGCATAGGTAGCGTAGCGCAAGTAGTAGTCTAAATCCCGCAGACAAGCTGCATAACGACGAGTTGTATAAGAATTTCCACCAGGACGAATCAATTCTGGTAGTTCTTCATATAACTTCAAACCAGCTTGCTTGACAAGTGCAGCCGCATTAGAATTTATCGCCGCCGCCGCTTGGACTCGGACTGTACCACTGTCAAAGTAAGACTTCAGGCTATCGATCGCATTCCGGTCAAAATACCGACCAGCTAAGTCATAATTCTTAATTAAACTTGTTACCGCATCGCGCATTCCTTCTTCTCCCAATCATTGCTATTTATGGTTTGATATTTATTTGGCTGCACTTATGCACCAGTAAATTTTTGTGCTATTAAAAATAGATTCGGCACAAAAACAATCTATCCACTACATAAGGATTTTATGTCAAAGTTGACCCCTATATGATGAACTTTCCAGTTTTGTGCAGATGAACGCCGAAAGGTTAATATAACCTGATAATCCAGATATCTGTAGTACAAGCTACAAAATCAGCTAATGTCTAGTATTTAAGATATTTCTGGTGTGTCACGGCCTGATTGAGATCAGCAGGGTTAGGATGCTTTGGAAGATTCTGGTTTACTTTAGAAAATTGGTAGAGAAGGAGTAACAATGACAACACCACAAGAACTCTTGAAGAGAATTCAAGATGAAAAAATTCAGCTGATTGATCTCAAATTCATCGATACAGTAGGGACTTGGCAGCACCTCACACTGTACCAGAACCAAATCGATGAGACTGCATTCACTGATGGCGTAGCTTTTGACGGTTCCAGCATTCGGGGTTGGAAAGCGATCAACGAATCGGACATGACGATGGTACTCGACCCCAACACTGCTTGGATCGACCCATTTATGGAAGTCCCAACACTAAGTATAATTTGTAGTATTAAAGACCCCCGCACGGGTGAACCTTACAACCGTTGCCCACGCGTTATTGCCCAAAAAGCAATAGATTACCTGGTTTCCAGTGGTCTTGGTGATACAGCCTTCTTTGGCCCTGAAGCTGAGTTCTTTATCTTTGATAGTGCTAGGTTTGCTCAAACTGCTAACGAAGGCTACTATTTCTTAGACTCCGAAGAAGGTGCTTGGAATTCCGGTAAAGCCGGTACAGATGAAAAACCCAACTTGGGTTACAAACCACGCTTCAAAGAAGGTTACTTCCCAGTCGCACCGACGGATTCTTTCCAGGATATCCGTACAGAGATGCTGTTGACAATGGCAGAATTAGGTGTGCCCATTGAAAAGCATCACCACGAAGTTGCTACTGGTGGTCAGTGCGAACTAGGTTTCCGCTTTGGTAAATTGATCGAAGCGGCTGACTGGTTGATGATTTACAAATACGTCATCAAGAACGTTGCTAAGAAATACGGCAAAACTGTCACCTTCATGCCAAAACCAATTTTTGGCGACAACGGTTCAGGAATGCACTGTCACCAGTCCATCTGGAAAGATGGCAAACCTCTGTTTGCAGGTGATAAGTATGCTGGTTTGAGCGATATGGCGTTGTACTACATTGGTGGTCTTCTCAAACATGCACCAGCGCTGTTGGCAATTACCAATCCCAGCACCAACTCATACAAGCGCTTAGTACCTGGTTATGAAGCTCCTGTTAACTTGGCTTACTCCGAAGGGAACCGTTCTGCTTCTATCCGTATTCCTCTATCTGGTAAGAACCCCAAAGCCAAGCGTTTAGAATTCCGTTGTCCAGATGCTACATCTAACCCCTACTTGGCATTTGCTGCAATGCTTTGTGCTGGTATCGATGGCATCAAGAACAAAATCCATCCTGGTGAACCCTTAGATAAGAATATCTATGAACTTTCTCCAGAGGAGCTTGCAAAGGTTCCCTCAACTCCAAGTTCTTTAGAACTGGCATTGCAAGCGCTAGAAAACGATCACGGTTTCTTGACAGAATCAGGCGTATTCACGGAAGACTTTATCGAAAATTGGATTGACTACAAGCTTAACGAAGCCAAGCAGTTACAGCTACGTCCTCATCCCTACGAGTTTTACCTCTACTACGATGCTTAATTAAGAGTCGTATCTAACTAAAAAGTAATAAGTTTTGCCACCCTAAAGTAAAGGGTGGCTTTTTTTCCAGACTTATCAGTTGAGACATTTACTCAAAAAATCCAGCTTAGAATTTCTGAAACTTAGCTCATGGAAGCATGGCTGGGGCCATAAATCATCCGACTGCTAGCATCTACTTTCCCTTGAATGGGGTTCCAGTAGTGAGATACTTCTTCAGGAAGACCAAGTTCTTGTGCCGCACGCATCAGCATTGATTGTTGGCGATTCTTGACTTGTTGATGTTCACGCACCATTAATGCACGAGATTTATCTGCGATAGACATAACCATACTCCTTTCTATTTTGTGAATATATAATTTTTGTTCCTTCACATAACTAATATAACAAAAATTCTGTAACATAAGCTACTTTTTACAAAAATTTATATTTGCTTTTGCTCACAATATCAGGTGTTTTTTCCCAAAAGCCGAAAAAATCTTCTCAATCTACTTTTTGTGACTAAAATCATCTGCCCTCAGATTTGTTTAATCTCAAAAAACACACCTTTCCCAAGAGAGAACATTTATTTGTTACTTTTCTTTACATTTAAAAGGTCTGATACTTAAGTTCAACTCAAGCCATTAATTTTTGTAACTTTTACTGTTTTTTGGTGATTGTACGCAAACACAGCAGTTGCAAAAAACTAAGTTACCATGAAATAAAGATTTACAAAAATTTACATAACTTATGACAGTTACCTATCCACGTAAATTTCAGAATGTTTTGAGTGCCAGAGATGTATTGAAACGGGTGGTGTGCGATCGCGAAATCCATCTAATTACCCTCAACCGCTACCGTTACAGCGAACAACGCAGTTGCAAAGACCTGACTGATTTAATTGAGAAACTGAATGGACAGCCACGGGAACTAGTGCGGGATTTGTCTCACCACATCTCAGATGAAGCTCGTCATGCAATGTGGCTAACTGACTTGTTGGCAGAACTGGGAGCAGATATTGGTAAGCCACCCGGTTCCTCCTATATCAATGAATTTGAACGCCTGCTCGATCACGAACAACAAAATCCAGTCCAAGACCTTGATGATTTTGTGATTTCTTCCCTTGCTGCAATTAACGCCACCGAAAAACGGGGATGTGAATATTTTTCTGCCCACATTTATGCACTTAAGCAAGGGGCACAAACGGCAGAAAACATCAAAATTCGGGAAACGATTGAAAAAATTCTCCCAGAGGAAGTGGGACACGTGCGCTGGGGTAATCGTTGGCTAGGAGAACTTGCGCGTAAGAGTCCAGAACATCAGCAAAAAGTAGAGCAAGCCAAGCGAAAATATACCGCAATTGAACAAGCAGCATTTGAATCAGGAATGGATATCACTTTGGGCGCAGAACTACGGCGAGTTGCCAACTTGGTGGAAGTGGCAAATACCATGCCACTTTGGCAACGTCCCCAATATCTGATGGAACGCTTACCCCAGACTTTGCTAGCGCCTGAGTTGCAATTTACTAGGATTCAGGCTGCACAAAAAGCTTGGCAGCGCGATCCACAGACCTTTATTGAGAAGTTTGTGCCAATGTTCCTCAATGGCATTCAGGGAAGAGAAAATAAGAGCAAGAAAACAACAGTTTAAAAGGGAATGGCCATTGGGCATTGAAAAGAGGCAGAGGGGCAGGGAGCAGAGGAGAAAGAGGTAATTTTTTATTCTCCTCCTTGCCCCCTACTCTCCTGCTTCTTCCTCATCTCCCCACTCGCTTTTCTTTAAGTAAAATTTATCTAAAAAGGCCAGATGCAAAATTTTGCATCTGGCCTTGGGTGTAGAATAATTAAAGTAACTAAGATGATCTAGCAGATCCTTCTTAATATTTATTTTGTTGGGAGCTATCTGCGGGAAGAAGGAACCAGAGTGCAAGAGTAGGTCAGGAATAGTAAGATTTGTTGCCAAGTGCAATAAACTTATATTACTTGTGTGAATCCACGCGCTAGTTCAGATCAGATGAAAGGAAAGAGATTGTATGCTTCGGCAAAGGACGCTAAACAGGCGTCGGAGCGAAGATCAATTACTTGCTGATGTAGATAACCAGCTAGGCAATATATTAAGAAAAAAAACTATTGGGGAATAAAGTGAAGTTGCCTTAAGACTGTTTCCTCAACAAGCAAAATGTCTGAATTAGATGTGCTTTAGATTAACTGATAGCCTAAATTACATCTATTTCTAGAACAATTGAGGATTGAGACGCAGAGCTTCCCAAGAATATGAGCAACAGTTGTGTAGCTTTTGAGGAGTTGGTAATGCTGTTGATCAAGGCACTGAATTTGATTTGCGTTTTGATCGGCAGGATTGATGCCAACTATATATACAAAGCTTGCAGTTGAAATACTAAGCGATCGCTGAAGATTTTCGTGTGTCAACTGTATATATCTCTGTCAGAAAAGCTGTGTAAAAGATGTTAGCATAACATCCTGTTTTCTGGTAATTGTTCCTTTAATAAAAAAGGCATTACCCTACAGTAGTTAAACCACAGCATAGATATTTCGGAATTTTTGTGTCACTTCTCTACGCCCACTACCGCGATGACGTGGCGCATCATCTGGATTTTGTTCAGATGCCGCCGAGAGCCACTGTTCCGAAGTAGGCGTGGAAGGCAGCGCTGTTGATAAGTGATTGACCATTGCTTGGCAGTTAGAAGCTAAGGGGCCGAACACCAGACTCGATACTAAAAGTGAAATGGCAGCACGCATAGCAGATGTCTATTTTGGAACTCTCCACTTCACTGATACTTAGCTTTTTAATGAATATCCGGACAATTAATCAAAAAGTATTCTGTTTTACTGAAAATAAACTCTTCTTATCCTCCATTTAAATGTTCGACTAATAACCAATTACCAGAGTGATTATGACGGCCCCACAATGTAACTAATTGTTCGTGGGGATAAGCGCGTAATTGCTCGTCGATATGCGATCGCAAAGTCACAAGCTGCCAATTTTGCCCTTGATATGCGGCTGGTGCTGTGACAGTAAATCTGTATTCCTGTTGATCCAAGCAGGAAAAAATACCTTTGAAACAGTTACTTTCCCGAATTGATGCCTTGTCAAAAGCAGAGTCAGGGTACTCATTCCCCGATGGGAAAGGGCAATAACCACTAGCTGGATAGGTTTGTGGGTTATTTAAGTAATACAGTTGCCAGTGCAGCCAATCCGAACGATTGGGTGGAAGATTAAAGAAAGGAATAATTGCTGTTTTTGAGCGATTATCTTCCAATAAAGCTGTTTGTAGTGCCCTAATAGGTAAATCCCTCGGCTGGCAGTTTAACTCAACACACATTGCCGCCGCCATCCCTGCTGCTTGACCAATGCCCATAACCACAGGTTGTAATCTGGTGGCGCCATTGGCAATGTGGGAGACAGAAATATTCTTTTCACATACCAAAAAACCATCTGTGGTGGCCGGAATAAGACAACT
Organism: Nostoc sp. CALU 546; assembly: GCF_048836525.1. NCBI lineage: Bacteria > Bacillati > Cyanobacteriota > Cyanophyceae > Nostocales > Nostocaceae > Nostoc > Nostoc sp. CALU 546. The sequence continues at coordinate 6,670 of NZ_JAWJTF010000138.1, read as the reverse complement.
GTAGGGAATTGTAAAGGGCGTCCCAGTCCAGCGTCCCCCCCAACGGATAGATTTTGGTTGCAGTGGAAATTGAACGCCAGGATAATGATGGTCATTGGCGTAGTTACCAACTGCGATTGCTTCGCAAACGCCAGGGGCGAACGCATCATTAAATATAGATGCAACTCTACCTTCAGCGATCGGCAAAATATCCTGTTCTCGGACAGTAGTTAGCCCCACTAAGCGGCGGCTTTCCCGGTAATAGGGATGCAATGCAAAAGCTGTAGGGGCGTGAGGAAATACTTTTTCTGCTAAACCATAGCGACGACCAAGCTGATTTTGGATAAAATGGGCAAAATTTTGGCTGTGCCAGCGAGATTCTTGGATGAATTCACCTCTGGATACATCTGACTCTATCAGCCGCCCTACTCCTTGGCCGTAGTCATTGCCACAGATTGGCCAATTAATCATGAAGCGATCGCCAGGCAAACGTCCATAATTCAAAAACGTCTCTGCTCCATAGCCATCCCAAGCACCTGTAAACTCGGATGGATTATAGTTAGGGGCAGCCGGAATTTCTGGGGCAACGGCTTCACCAAAGTCTTGCATAATCACTACATAAGTGGGCGCTTGCACAGGATATTTCTGAATTAAAGAGTTAAAATTCACTGGGGCGCTGGGTTCTCCCCACTGCGATCGCAATTCCCAGCCCCAACGGTAAGGTATTTCAGCTAAAGCTAATAAATCTCCTAATTCTGTGCCATCGAGAATAATTTTGGCTGTGACAGCAAAATCAGCAAAGCGCACACCAGTAATCGAATCACCTTGGCGGAAGACATCTATTGGCACTTGTCCAGAAATCCAGTGCAGATTGGGCAATTCCTGCACCCAATCTGCAAAAATCTCTGCCCCAATCTGGGGATCGTAACTAAAAAAGCTTACCCAACTGTTATCTAATCCTCCGGGCTGTCTTTGTCGCAATTCCTGCAAAAACGCACCCCATAACCCGGTTTGAAAGGCTTCTAATTCGTTGCCATCGGGTACAGACACTCCAGCTGAAGTGAGCATTCCCCCCAACCAAGGAAATTCACTCACCAAAATGGTTTTGGCTCCCCGTTGCGCTGCTTGGATAGCAGCCGCAGTCCCTCCAGTTCCCCCACCGACAACTAAGACATCAGCTGTGTATGTCTGATTGAGCATTTTCTTCACCTCGTTGGAATGTACCCAGTTAGGCTACATCAGACAAGGTATTTTTAATATCCGTTGCTAGAGAAAGACACAAAGAACTTTCTTCTTTGACATCTCACGGATACAAGTGAGCATATTGCTCACACCACAAAATTAGATCAATTATTTTTACCTCTGGAATTATAGACTAGTGCTTGATTTGTATTTCGTTTATTGCGTTTGTGTAATACAATCAAAATAAAATACCAAGCTAACCCTCTTTATGAATACCTTCCTATCTAACCAAATGCCTACTGATTCTAGTATGCTTACAGAAGCCGAAGCTGAGGCTATAAAGCAACTTGAACACATACTCCTCAATCAGGAACAACTGAAATTAGTAGCGGGAAATTGCGAAGAAATGACTATTCCTGATTCTGTACATCGTGTATTATGCCAAGTAGTGCAGGCAATGGCATCAGGTAAAAATGTATCTATAGTTACACATAATCCAGAACTAACAACACAACAAGCGGCTGATTTGTTGAATGTATCACGTCCCTATCTGATTAAATTATTAGAGCAGGGTGAGCTTCCCTATATTTTGGTAGGAACTCATAGACGGGTGAAATTTGAGGATTTAATCAAATATAAACAGCAAAGGGATACTAAACGTAGAGAATTGTTACAGGAACTAATAGAAATAAGTGAAGAAGCTGGACTTTATGATTATGAAGAATAATTAAAATATTCAAATTACTATGCCTAATGTAATCTTAGATGCTTGTGTTCTGTTCCCAATGTACCTACGAGACACCTTACTTTCTACAGTTGAGGCTGGTTTGTATGTACATTATTGGTCACAAAAAATCTTAGATGAAGCAATAGGAAATCTGATCAACAAAGGATATATGTCAGATGAGGGAGCGAGAAATTTAGAAACGGTGATGAAAGCAGCTTTTCCCGAAGCCATGATTGAAGTACCGATGGAATTAGAAGAATTAATGACAAATCATCCCAAAGATCGTCATGTTCTTGCTGCTGCTGTAGTTGCTAAAGCGCAGATTATTGTTACCAGAAATATTAAAGACTTTCAGCCTCAAGATTTAAACTATTGGAATGTAAAAGCACAGTCACCAGATGATTTTCTTAGTGATTTATTTGAACAATCTCCTCAAATAATGGTTCAAATATTACTGACACAATCTCAAAACTATAAAAGAAATCCTCGGACTGTTATCGAATTATTAGATAAGCTGAGTAACCAGATACCAGTATTTTCCGAAAAAATCCGCACTTTCATAGCCTAACGTTGCTGCTAATGTTACATCTAGTATCGTTGAGCGGGGAAAAACCAACGTGAAAGCACAGGTATTTAGAGGCGTCAATCAACTCTCTTACGAAGATATCCCAGTTCCAACCGTGGAACCAGATGAAGTGCTGGTACAGGTGCGGGTTGTGGGATTATGTCAGTCAGATATTAAAAAAATTCGTTATCCGCTATATGAACCACCGCGCATTTTTGGACATGAAACCGCCGGCACGATCGCAGCACTAGGCAATAATGTCAAAGGTTGGCAAGTTGGACAACGGGTGGCGGTAATGCACCACATCCCTTGTATGCGTTGCGCCTACTGCCTAAATGATAATTTCTCCATGTGTGATGTTTACAAAAACATATCCACAACCGCAGGCTTTAACGCCAGTGGCGGCGGTTTTGCTGATTATGTTAAGGTTCCCGGACATATTGTGGAAAATGGTGGGTTGATTCCCATCCCGGATAATATCAGTTTTGAAGAAGCAAGTTTTGTAGAACCGACTAACTGCTGTTTGAAGGCAGTGAAAAAAGCCCAAATTGCTCCAGGACAAACTGTGTTAGTTACTGGCGCTGGGCCAATTGGGTTAATGTTCATTATGTTGGTGAAGTATTTTGGAGCAAAAGCGATCGCTACTGATTTACTACCCTCTAGAATTGAAAAAGCTTTGAATGTCGGTGCAGAAGCGGCTTTTGATGCCCGTGATCCCGATTTACCAGCCAAAATCTCTGCCTTAACTGGTGGACTAGGTGTTGATGTTACCTTGTTGGCTGTTCCTAGTGAAAAAGCTTTCTTTCAAGCACTTGATAATACCCGCAAAGGTGGCAAAATCTTGTTTTTCGCCGAATTCCCCGATGAAGTAGAAATACCCATTAATCCCAATATCCTCTACCGTCGGGAAATTGACTTGATAGGTAGTTATAGCTCATCTTATCGGCTTCAGAATTTATCAGCTGATATTGTATTTAATCAGCGAATTGACGTGCAAGCATTGATTAGCGATCGCTATCCATTAAAAGATTTATCAGCAGCTGTGGAGCAAGCGATCGCACCAACACCGGATACTTATAAAATCTTAATTTATCCGTAATCAGAACAAAGACGCGATGAATCGCTGTCTCTACAATAATCAGCCTTTGTAGAGACGGCGATTTATCGCGTCTCTTACCTTAACCGAACTCTCCTCTTCTCCCTTTGTCCCCAACAACATGCTTATTACCTTACCTCTCGTAGCTCTACTAGCTTTCTACGTCGCCTGGAATCTCGGAGCAAACGATGTTGCTAACGCAATGGGAACCTCTGTAGGTTCCAAGGCTGTTTCGCTCAAACAAGCGATAATCATTGCTGGGATTTTAGAGTTTACGGGTGCTGTATTGTTTGGACATGGGGTAACGGAAACCCTCGCAACGAAAATTGCTAATCCCGCTTTATTTGTAGCTACACCCCAAATATTAGTTGCTGGGATGGTAACGGTACTAATTTCGTGTGGTGTGTGGTTGCAAATTGCGACATCACGCGGTTTACCAGTCTCATCTTCTCATGCAGTTGTTGGTGCGATCGCTGGATTTAGTTGGGTAGCTTTGGGAGCAGGTGCAATTGATTGGTCATCAATTGGCTTCATCACTATTGGCTGGATTTTGACACCATTAATTAGTGGTGCGATCGCTGCTTTATTTTATAGTCAAATCAAGCACTGGATTTTGGATCAACCTAATCAAGTAGTCCAGTTACAAGAATGGATTCCCTGGTTGAGTACTGCACTGCTAGGTATATTCGGCGTGATTGTATTACCATCTCTGACAGAACCGCTCACCAATTTTGTAATTGAGCAAGTTGGTTTCAACATCCCTGCTTACGATATCCCACTGTTAACCGGTGCAGCAGCAGCAGTTGGACTCACAATAATTAGTTGGCGACAGTTAAAAGAGACGCAAGAACTGTTTCTCACTTCCCAATCCCCAGTCCCCAATCCCCAATCCCCAATCCCCAATCCCGTAGAAAAATTATTCGGTCGATTCCAACTGCTAAGTGCTTGCTTCGTAGCCTTTGCTCATGGTTCTAATGATGTGGGAAATGCGATCGCTCCTTTAGCTGCGATCGTTTACATCAATCGCACTGGTAGCGTACCGATAGATGGTATCACTATCCCCCTTTGGATTTTAATTCTTGGTGGTGTTGGTATTGTTGGTGGTTTAGCTGTCTGGGGTAAAAAAGTCATCGCTACCATTGGCGAAAACATCATTGCCTTGCAACCTAGTAGTGGATTTTGTGCCGAACTTGCAACTGCTACCACCATCCTCATCGCCTCCCGCCTAGGTTTACCAGCCTCAACTTCCCACGCTCTCGTCGGTGGTGTAGTTGGTATTGGACTAGTACAAAATATCAAGTCGATTAAGTTTCAAACACTAAAAGGCATTGCCGCCGCATGGCTAATTACAATCCCCGTGAGTGCTATCCTTAGCGCTGCCATTTTTAGCATCGCCCGGATTTTATTCTTCTAACTTTTTCCTCTACTGTATTTACTTAAAGTAAAACCTAGACTGCAACAACGCCAAAAAAGCGTGTTTTTGCAGAATTGCTGCTCATTCATTTAGAATGTTGTGCAGGGGATAGCGTAACTTTGAATTTCCACAGAAAGATACTTTAATCTCCATTTAGAGATATAAACTGTCACACAAGTTACATTCCACACAAATTTACAGCTAGTTTCGCAAGTCAGACAATTTTGTGGCCATAGCGCAGGCATCTGCAAGTCTTTGACAATTATTATTGGCAGCAAAACAATTAATATTTATTTGGAGTGAGATTTATTTCAAAGTAAAAATCTCATTGACAAATATATTGATGAAAATTGAACTGACCAAAAATAAAAAAAGTCTTAGTTCAAGGGACTTCCAGTAGTGGTGATATTCCAAAATCTAAAATCTAAAATCCAAAATCGAATGGTCAAATATTTATCAATGCTGAAGAGAATACGGTATAGCAAGCCGTAGAGCAAACTTGATACTTTGCCAACCTGTGTCTAGTATGACAGAATTACGTTGAAATGCGGAAGTGCTGTTAAAATTTTTAATTTATCTGACAAAATACAGGAAATTAGGATGACCGCCAATAAAGTGTACCGGAAGCAGCTTTATCGTCAAGGTGTTAGAGGTTAGAAGCTAATGGGGCGATTCGAGAAGCAACCAGAAAATCCGAGAGTCAGAGGCGAACTATCCAGAGCAGCGGAAAATGCGCTTTGGGCTGTAGTTGAAGACTTAGAAAATCTTCAGCAGAATGTTCTCAGAGCCTTGCAGGAAGACGTAAAGCGGCTTCAGTCAGAAAAAAATCGGTTATCTGATGAGATTCAAAGCTTGGTAGAGGAAAAAGAGCATTTACAACAAGTGCGCCAAATTACTGAGCAGCAAGTGTTAATTCGTCAGCTAGCAGAAGTTCTGGCAAAGCATATATCTTCACAACTGCAATCCTCTCTGGCAACTTTAGCTAACCAAAACATAGAGGGCAAATCTTACGAACAAGCTGCGCTGAAGTCTGCTGAAGTGAGCAGCAATGTAGTAGGTGAAATCAATGAAAAAGTCGAACACATGTTTGACAGTCTGGATGATACCGTTACTGTTACTTTTAACTCGCTGCAACAAGAGCTAAAAAACTATCAAAGTAATCTTTCCCAGCAGTTGTCACGGATGTACAGCCAGCAGCAGCAAGGCGAAACGATTTTGACGGAATTTGTTAATCGCCTGCATGGAGAACTAGAAAAAACTATAGAAGAAACTTCACGCAAACCCGCAACATCAGGTATACCTACTGTTTTGCAGTTTACGGAGTCAGAAAAAAACAGTTCTTTTGAGACATCGCCGCCACAGTCTAGCGAAGTCGGAAGGAATTCCCCTGAGCCAATTTCCCCGATCCAGAATAAATTTTTAGAAAGGGAAACGACACCAGAGCCGACGATTTTTAGAGAAAACGCCGCGAACCCAATTTCTATTCCCAGCAAGGATTTGTCACAAAGGGAAACAACATCAGAGGCGACTGTTGTTAGAGAAAACGCCGCGAATCCAATTTCTATTCCCAGCAAGGATTTGTCGCAAAGGGAAACAACACCAGAGGCGACTGTTGTTAGAGAAAACGCCGCGAACCCAATTTCTATTCCCAGCAAAGATTTGTCGCAAAGGGAAACAACATCAGACGGCGACTGCTGCTAAAGAACA